>JAOBWQ010000446.1 GCA_025463425.1 Ilumatobacteraceae bacterium
CAGGCGGCGCCCCCACGCCGCTGCCGTTCTCTTCCTTCATCGGCGCATACGTACTCGGTGTCGACACACCTGCGGCGGCGTACGCAAGAACCCTCATGGGAGACCAGGACCTCACCGTCCCGGCGCATGCCGTGTTCCCGTTGGTCGTCCTCGCACTCTTTGCCGCCGACGCCGTTGCGGCGTTCGACCCGCTCACTTCGCAGCCGAGCGGCTTCGCTCCGGCTCGGTTCGTGGGTCGACCAGCAGCATTCGAGACGAGCTGCTCGAGTGTCACCAAAGCGATCTTCGACGGCGTGGACGAAGTGTTCGCGAAGTTCCAGATCCCGCACGGAAAGGTCGGCGACACCGGTTCGAGTTTCCTGAATGGCCTCCTCCAGGGCCTGACCGACATCGTCGTCGCCGGCCTGAACTTCTTCGTCAACGCAGCCAAGGCACTCGTCGTGGAAGGCATCGAGTACGTCCTCGACAAGGTGCTGGGCTTTGTCGCCACCGTCGCTGCGGCCGCCGCGCTGGTCTCGGAGTTCGTGTCCGCGGTTCGCCCGTGGACGGTGAAGACGACAGTCGATCCCGCACAGATCACCAAAGGCGTTGATCCCGTATACGTGACGGCCACCGCGACCTTGTCCGTTGCCGCAGCCGACGACGAGGACTGGCCGGGCTGGTTCAAGAACTGTGCGATGGCGGCGGGCGTCACCCTGCCGTCACTGCTGCCCGTCGGCGCACCGGTCGAATGGAAGGTCGAGACCCGTCCGCCCGACACCGAACTGCTGACCGAAAGCTCCGCGGTGTTCGAGAAGAACACGACGCTGATCAAGCAGGGCTCGCAGGTGGTCGCCAAGGACGGCCTCGAAGCAGCGACCGAGACGCAGGAGCAGGTCGACACCGGCGACGCGATGGAGGGCGCAGTGGTCGTCACCGCGACGGTCAGCCGTCGTCAGGTCCGAGAGCTGCGCGACACGTTGATCGACCTCGCCAAGAGCCTCGCCCGCCAGGTCCTGCAGCCGGTGCCCGCCATCATCCGCGACTACCTGCTCAAGCTGGTCGACGAGGCTGCGACCTCGGCAATCGGCGATGTCGCCGCGCTGTTGGATGTGAGCTCGGCGATCGCGGTCGGCGTGACGTGGCCCAAGCCCAAGCCACGCCCGACGACGATCCCACCGACCTCCTCACCAAGTGCGGCGAGTCAGTACTGTGCGCTCTTCATCGCCTTCGCCAATTGGTCGCTCACCAACCTCAGCGCGATCACCGCCGAGTCGAGCACCGATTCGTGGGCAGCACGAGACCCCTACTTCGCCGAGTACCTCGTTCGGATGGCTGCGATGCAACAGGTCGCGCCCGCTCAGCTCGTCGACGCACTCGCCACCTTGGTGCACTTCGCAACGCTGTACAGCGCCCACAACGTCGCCGGCGCAGCAGCCGACGCGAGCGCAGTGGCCTCCGCCGGCACGACGATCAACGCCTACGGCAGGACGGTGTGCGGGTACGACCCCGCAGTCAGTGTGTCCGGATGACGGGTTGCGACCCAGCCGAGTCGTGCCGCCGTCCCCGAGAGGAACTCGGCGTACTGCTGCCGGTCGAGGCGCCGTGCGGCATGGCCGCAACGGTCTTGATGCTGGACGGCGCATTCCGGGCGTCCTGGCGGCTCGAGTTGCCGTCGGCGTCGGATCGGCAAGGTGTGAGCACGGGGCTGGCCGGATGCAGCTGCCGTGTTGTCACCCGCCCTTTTGACGCCCTCACTCAGAGCGGTTGAGACCTCGTGACCGGTGACCTGGCGTTCCTCAACCGACGCCGAGATGTTGAGGGGTGAGTCACCCCCGGCCACTCCGATCGCATTTCCCCTGGTCACAGCCTTGCAGGCGGACGTGAGGGCTTTGCGGCCCTCGCTGTGCTTTGCATTGTCCCTGGTCAGAGCGTATTTTTGGAAAAGTGGAGCTGGGGGAATCGAACCCACAGTCTCGGATCTGCGTTGTCGCTGATCAGAGGCTATGTGGCCAGGTCAGCGGTGGTTTTCGAGTGACCGCGAGTGGCCGGAGATGACCGGTGTTTGACGCCCTTTCGCCGCCCCACCCGCCCTTTTCCGCCCTCGGATGGCGGTCTGAACAGCTGGTTTTGGACGCAATGTCCTGCAGATACGGCACTCTGCGCCTCATCGCGACTCGAGTAAAGGCGTCGTCGCCGATGAGCGAGCGGGAGTGTTCCCCCGGGCCATGTCAACCGCCTGGGTATCTGTTTGGGGCCGACGTCCAGGGGAGTTCGATCGCTTCGGCGTGTGCCCCTGATATCGCGGAACGGGGCGCGTGCGGGGGAGTACAGATCGCCGGGATCGGTGCTCGTCTCGATGGCGCCAGCGGATGTTCTGTGCGCTCAGCCGGCGTACGTTCTGTGTCCTCACCGAGGAGGTTCCAGCAGACGAGAGCACAGTCACGTATCCGGGGCGGTTCATCGAGGACCTTGCCGGGAGGCTTGCTGAACCAGGTGAGCCAAGGCCCGCTGGCGTAGGAGATCTGGATGGATCGGTCTGCCCCGGCGGGTGCTGTCGGAATCTCAAGCTGTTGACGCGACGACGACGTATTTCCCGGGCCGGTCGCGGTGCTCGAGATCGTGATGTGCGACACCGATCTCGTCGAGCCCTCGGTAGACACCGGCGACGACAACGTTCAATGTGCTGGCTTCGATGGCGCGCAGGTAGTAGTGGAGAGCGCTGGAGGGGAGGTCGATCGCTTCGCCGGCGTAGCTGGTGAGCCTCACTCCGTTGGGGATGGTGAACGGGTCGAAGTCAGGGATGGTCCAGGCTCCGTTCAAGGCGCCGACGAAGCAGACGGTGCCGCCCGGTCGGATGAGGGAGAGGGTGTTGGCGAGTGCGTTGGCTCCCACGAGTTCCAGTGCGGAGTCGACGCCGTTGGGCGCGATTGCGCGGATGGCGTCCGGCAGGGTGTGGTCGTCGATGAGGGCATGGTCGGCGCCTACCTGTGTGAGCAGTTCGGATCTGGACGGGTCCCGGGTTGTCGCGATGACTGTGGCGCCGAGCTGATGAGCGATCGCGATGGCGGTCAGTCCCACGGTGGAAGTGCCGCCGTGGATGAGGACGCTCTGACCGGGCTCTAGGCCCAAGCCGGTCGTGATGGAACCGTGCGCGGTTTGCAGCATCTCCGGGAGTGCACCGACGACATCCCATCCCAGGTCGGTGTCGAACGGAATCACGTTCGCGGCTTCCACGAGGGTGTACTCGGCGTAGCTGCCGTCGATCTTTCGACCCAGACCGCCCATCATGGTGGCCACCTTCTGCCCAGAGGTGAGGTCGACGCCCTCGCCGACGGCATCGACGACACCGACGGCTTCGATACCCAAGATCCGAGGGAAGGAGAAGTCGGGACCGGACTCTCCCTGGCGGCTGGTGACCTCGGACTCATTGACCCCGAACGCCATCACACGAATACGCACCCAGCCCGGGCGGACTTCGGGGATCGGCACGTCGCTGGTAGTGAGGCCGTCGATGTCGACGGGGCCGGTGAGTCGGATGGCGCGCATGGTCTCAGACATGGTTCTGCTCCTGTTCGTGGAATGGGTGGCCGGGCGCGGGGAGTGTGACGACGGCTTCGAAGGCTTGGCGCACGGCGGAGCGATCGAGCGCTCCGCTCGGGTGTGCCAGGCGGTGACTCCACCAACCCCACAGCAGTGCGTTGATCGCGAGCGCGGTGTTGTTCGGGACCACGCGGTGGAGCATCACGAGGGCATCCTCCTCGACCGCCTGCAGCACGTCTGCGATCTGTGGGTTGCGAGCGCCGTGATGACGATGTCCTCGTTTCTTCCCGGTCTGACCTAATGTGTACAGTCGTACATACTAGTGCGTACACCGGTACACCGCCTCGGAAGGGACACGGAATGAGCGTCGACAAGGAAGAGATCAGCAGGACCGTTCTCGAGTTGGACAAGGAGTTCAACAAGCGGTGGAGCAGCGGCGACAACCGCGGCTACCTCGACGCGTACACCGACGACGCCACCTACTTCGAACCAGCCGTCAAGGAGATGATTGTCGGCAAGGACAAAATCATCGCGTGGATCGACTCCATCTATTTCAACGAGCACATCGTGCGCAACGAGTACGTCAATCCACAGGTACACGTCAACGGCAGTGGCGACTTCGCGCTCATGGCCTACAACCTCAACACCTATGTCCTCGACGAGGAGGGCAAGGAACAGTTGAACTGTGCCTGGAACACCTCACACGGCTACCAGCTCATCGACGGTCAGTGGCGCATCGTGCACTCCAACTGGGCGCTCACCCAGACCACAACCGAGGAGACCTGACCGGATGGACGAGGAACGCTCGACACTGACATGCCCCCGAATGCCATCACGTGAAGACGCACCCACCCCGGGGCGAACTTCGGGAGGCACGTCGCTGACGGCGAGGCCGTCGATGTCGGCGGGTCCGGTGAGCCGGATGGCGCGCATCGTCTCAGGCGTGGTTCTGCTCTTGTTCGTGGAATGGGTGGCCGGGGGCGGGGAGGGTGACGAGGGCTTCGAAGGCTTGGCGCACGATGAGTTCGTCGAGCGCGGTGTCGGGGTGTGCCAGGCGATGACTCCACCACCCCCACAGCAGTGCGTTGATCGCGAGCGCGGTGTTGTTCGGGACCACGCGGTGGAGCATCACGAGGGCATCATCCTCGACCGCCTGCAGCACGTCTGCGATCTCTGGGTTGCGAGCGCCGTGATGACGGATGTCTTCGTACAGGCGGATGTCGTCAAGGGTCGGGCTCGTCGCGCCGATCGTCGCCTCGACGAGGGCATCGACGACGTCCGCGAGTGTCCGGGCCTCGCGGAGGGGGGCCGCGTAGCGGGGTTCCAGATCGCTGCGGGTCGTGTCGAGCGCACTCACGATGAGGCCCTCGAGGGTGGGGAAGTAGTACGTCATCGACCCGAGCGGAACCCCGGCGTGCGCGGCGACACCCCGATACGACGCCGCTTCAATGCCACCGTCTCTGATGACCTCGAGCGTCGCTTGCAAGATCCGGGCGCGACGTCCGGGATCGTTCGGCTTCCCTCGACGCATGTTCCTCCCGCTTGACCAAATGTGTACACTTGTACATATTAGTGCGGACGCTCGTACGCACATGATTCAATTTTAGTCCAGGAAGAGAGGCGTCGTATGAATGGCGAAGAACTGCAGGAGCATGCGCGGGCGCGAGTGCGGGAGTTCCCCGGTGCGGATCTGGAGCACCCGTTCGGGCCCGGTTGGGATGTCTACAAGGTCCGAGACAAGGTCTTCATGCTGCTCACCGACGTCACCGGAGAGCCGATCGTCATCCTCAAGACCGATCCGGAGGATGGCAATGTGCTTCGGGAACAGCACGAGGGCATCACGACCGGCTATCACATGAACAAGAAGCACTGGATCACGTTGCACCCCACAGGCGACTTGTCGAAGCCGTTGGTCGACGAGCTGGTCACCGACTCGTACCTGCTCGTCGTCGAGCACCTGCCGCGCGCGAAGCGACCTGTGGACCCGGCCACCTTCGGCCGGGACATCCGGTGACCCGCTCAGGAAGCAACTGCGGCAAGTCTCCCGCGACACTGCCGCCTCCCTCCCGCATCGCCTCCCCACACGACAACCCCACGAAACCCGCCACAGCCTGAGCGTCCAAGAAGGGAACCCCATGACGGACAGCAACACCCTCACCCACGAACACCCGGTTCGCTCCTGGCTGGGCATTCCCTATGCCACCGCCGAACGCTTCCGCCGCCCTACCCTGCTTCCCTTCAACCCCGACCTGGCCTACGACCGGAAAGGACCCGCACCGCTCCAGGCCGGTGACACCAGCTGGCTCGAAGCCGACAACGGGTTCAGCGAGGACTGCCTGAACCTCAACGTCTGGGCGCCCGAGGACATCGGCGACGAGCACCTCCCTGTGGTCGTGTACGTCTTCGGCGGCGGATGGGTGCTCGGCGCGAACACGCAAACCACCTCGAACGCGTCCGGCCTCGCCGCAACCGGACGAGCAGTCGGCGTCGCCATCAACTACCGACTGGGCCCGTTCGGGTGGCTGTCCCTCTCCCAGTACGGCGGTGCGCTCGAAGACGCCAGCAACCTCGGCCTGCAAGACATCATCACCGCCCTGCAGTGGGTACAGGAGAACATCGCCCGCTTCGGCGGTGATCCAGGGAACGTCACCGTCACCGGGCACAGCGCGGGCGCCTTCTCCGCCCTCGCGCTGCTTGCCGCCCCCTCAGCCGACGGCCTCTACCACCACCTTGCCGCCTTCTCCGGAATGCCCTCACGCCAAGTACCCGCATGGGGCGCCGAAAGGCGTGCGATCGCAGTCCTGACCACGCTCGGGATCCAACACGATCCGGAACAGCTGCTCACCGTCGACGCGAAGCTGCTCGCCGAGACAATGAGCAAGACACAATCGTCCGACCCCGGCGCGGCGCACGGCGTCGACAACGATGTCATCGCCGTCGTCGATGACCGCACCCAGCCGAACGGCGTGCTCACCGATCACCCGATGAGAGCCCTCGAGTCCGGGCGCCACCGCGACGTCGACATTCTCTTCAGCGACACCACTGCCGAGACCGATTGGTGGGTCTTGCACCGCGCCGAAGACTTCGATCCCGGCAGCATCGACGCCCTAGTCACGGAATTCGCCGACCGGAACCGCATCCCAGCCAGCCGTGCCCGCAAGATCATCGCCGCATACGACGTCGACGGACGCACCCCCGTCCAGGTCCGCGGAGCGTTGCTCACCGACTTCTCCTTCACCCTGCCCCAGATCCGCGGAGCGCTCGCGCACGCCGCTGCCGGCGGAAACGCACACCTACTCTCCATCGGTCCCGTCGAGGGAGCACCCGCTGTCCACGGCACCGAGATGTACGGCATCGTCGGCCAAACCCGACCCGGCGCCACCGATGAGCAAATCACCCGCGACACCTTCGTCCGCGACGCGCTGCTCACGCTGGCGTCCGGACGTGCCGACGAGCTATGGACCGCCGTATCCGACGAGCCCACCACACAGGGCATCGGCAACACCCCCCACGACCCCACCGCTCACGCAACTGAGGTTCTGCACACCTTCGATGGCATAGATCGCCCCTGACTTAACACCCACCGTCTCAAACCACTTGACACTCAGCGCTGAGATGCTCAGCAAGCTGGACG
>JAOBWQ010000461.1 GCA_025463425.1 Ilumatobacteraceae bacterium
ACGCGCCGGCGATGAGCGGGCTGCAGATGGTGGCGGCGCCGGACACGGCCGATCCGCACGTGATGCTCACCCTCGAGGGTCGGCCGCGGCTCGGGCCCGACCAGTACTTCGGCGTCGAAGGCGTTGCGGTGTACCTCGTCGACCAGCGTCGGGCTGCGTGCGCCGCGGACTTCGGCGGGGGATGCATCAGCACCGAACGACGTCAGGCGCAGGCGATCGGCCGGCCGAACACGTTCGACAACATCTTGCCGGTCGGTTCGACGACGACGATCGACGGCGTCACGATCATCGTGTCGGGCAAGACCGGCAACGCGTTCACCGTGCAGACCTCGGGCACCTTCGTCGCACCCGCGCCGCTGCCGATCGGTGGATCCGGCGGCTGAGCTCGCTCACGTCAGCGCGAGACTCGCGACAGGTTCTTGCTCGCTCGGCGGCACGCGCTGAGCCGAGCGAACGTCTCGACCTCGGAACGGGTCCAGACGCAACCCGACGCGAGCGTGCTCACCGGTGTGGGGAAGCCGGGGTCGCACACGGCCAGCGATGCCTCGGCGCTGGTGATCCCGAGCAGGTCGGCCACCTCGGCGAGCCCGGCCAGCGGAGGGATCTGCGACAGACCGCCGGCGTCGCGGACTTCCTTGCTCTCGGCGATGATCGCGACCGGCACCCACGCATCGCCGATCACGTCGAGCAGGAGATCGTCGACCAGCACGATGGCGGCCGCGACGCTGTCGGCCTCCACGTCGAGCCGGGCGTACACCGACCCGTCCATCACGAACACCGCTGAGGCCCGCAGCGCTCGCGTGCGCCGAACGGTGTCCGCAACAGCGTCCGCGTCGTCAGGGACCGCCCCGTCCATCGTCACCGACACCACCCAGCTGGTGCTCGTCGTCTGCTCGTGCGCGCCCATCCGAACCTCCTGCATCCACACACCCCGTACCCCGAACAACCGATCTACAAGACAAGAAACGAGAAGATCTTGTCGAAACCCAGACGAGGCCGGGCATCCACCTGCGTCGTGCGGGGCGTTCGGACTCGACCGGCCTGCTCGGGGCGGAGGTAATGTCCCACATCAATGGTCGAGTGAGCCGGAGGCCGCAACCGATGAACGTCACCCACGACATCTACGATCCCGATCTCTACGTGGACGGCCCGATCCACGAGATCTTCGCCGAGCTCCGCCGCACCGATCCGGTGCACTGGCAGGACATGCCCGGCGAGCCCGGCTACTGGGCGGTGATGAAGCATGCCGACGTCACCCATGTCGCGCGTCGTCCTGATCTGTTCTCAGCCGAGGACCAGGGGGTGGTGCTCGAGAACATGCCGCCGGATCGCCTCGCCCAGGCCCGCAACATGCTGCTGATGATGGACCCACCGCGGCACACCGCCCACCGCAAGCCGTTGGCGGAGAGCTTCCAGGTCAAGGTCATCGGGCGGATGGAGGAGCGGATCCGCTCGCTGTGCCAGACGATCTTCGCCGCCGCCGCGGACAAGGGCGACGTCGAGTTCGTCCACGACGTCTCCGGCTCGCTGCCGAGCCAGGTCGTCGGCGAGCTCGTCGGCATCCCCGAAGAGGACTGGGACCAGATCCGCGACTGGGCCGAGCAGAGCACCAGCGCGCAGGATCCGGACCTCGCCGGCGACAGCTACTCGAGCGGCGACGGCATGACCGACATGGCGATGTACGCCTACTCGTTCGCTGCCAAGCGTCGCCAGGAGGAGCCACGCGAGGACCTCGCCTCGCTGATTCTCGCCGGCAACTTCGGCGACGGCCCGATGGACGACATGGAGTTCGCCAGCTTCTTCGTCCAGCTCGTCACCGCCGGCAACGACACGACCAAGACGATGCTCTCGTCGGGGACGGCGGCGCTGCTGGCCCACCCCGACCAGCTCGCAGCGATCCGCGCCGATCACGGTCTGATCACCGGGGCTGTCGAGGAGATCCTCCGCTGGGCCAACCCCCTGCACTACTTCCGTCGCACCGCGCTCGTCGACTCCGAACTGCACGGCGTCGACATCAAGGCAGGCGACAAGGTGGCGATGATGTACACCTCGGCGAACCGCGACGAAGACGTCTTCGGCGACACCGCCCAGGACTTCGACATCCGCCGCTCGCCCAACCAGCACCTGTCGTTCGGCTACGCGCAGCACTTCTGCCTCGGCGTGCACCTGGCCCGACTGGAGGGCCGCGTGTTCTTCGACGAGCTGCTCAAGACGTTCTCGACGATCGAGCAGACGGGACCGTCGAAGCGGATCAGGTCGAACCTCAACAACGGCCTCAAGCAGCTGCCGGTCCACCTCGCCCGCTGAACCTCGCCGCCCGAACCTCGCGGGCCGACCTCGTCCGCCGAGCCTTCGACCAAGAAATCACTCGGGATGACCGCAACACAACCGTAATATTTGGCTACGCTCTCGCCCCATCATGCGTCGCCCGATTCCCACCCGCGTGATCAGCCTCGTTCTCGTGTTGCTCGGTGGGGTGCTGTTCGTTCGACCGGCCAACGCCGACGGGGTGACCGGCAAGGAGCAAGAGGTCAAGGATGATCTCGCGCAGATCAGCCGGCTGCAGCAGAAGGCGTCACAGCTCAACGAGGAGTACCTCGGCTACCTCGGCCAGATCGCGGATCTGAACGCCGAGATCGCCACCGGCCAACAGCAGATCGCCCAGCAGCAGACCGAGCTCGATGCGCTGCAGACCCAGTTGGCGAACGTGGCCGTGCAGCAGTTCACCGGCGGATCAGGCGACGGCATCGCAACCCTGTTCGGCGGCACCGACGCCGTCACCGACGGCCTGTCCCGCCAGCAACTGCTCGGCGTGGCGGTCAACGCCGGAGCAGTCAGCACCGACGACTACGACCAGTTGCTCCAGCAGCTGACCGCAGAGCAGAACACCCTCCAGGCCAAGCAGGACAAGGCAACCAAGCTCGCCAAGCAGGCCAGCGACGCCAGCGCGAAGACGACTCAGGCCGGCGTTGACTACCAGGCCGAGCTGACCAAGGACCAAGCCCAGCTCGGCGATCTCCTGGCCCAGGAGCAGCAGCGCCAGCTCGAGGCCGCGGCCGCCGCACACGCGGCCGACGTGGCGGCGATCCACGCCAAGGAGCAGGCCGCGGCCGCTGCGGCCAAGCAGGCCTCCGCCGATGCTGCGTCCGCTGCCACCAGCACGACCGCCGACACCTCGGGGCCGGCCACAACAGCACCGGCGGCGGGGGCTGGCTCACCGAGCAACACCGAGCCGACCAAGACCACGGCTCCGGCCAATGCGCCCGCCACCCACGACACATCACCACCGAACGCGTCGTCCTCGAGCACCGCAGCGCCCCCGACGAGCGCTTCGGGCAGCGACTCGAACGCCGGCACCGCCGACACCGCAGTTGCCGCGGACACGGGAGGCAACGTCGCCGTGGCGGTGGACACCGGCGCGTCGAATGACACGAGTTCGTCATCTGACAACGGCAGCTCGGCCACCCCATCCCCGCCGGCAGTGTCGAGCCTGGCGGCGATCGCGGTCGAGGCGGCGCGCAGCCAGCTCGGCACGCCGTACAAGTTCGCGATGTCATCGCCCGGAGTCGCGTTCGATTGCTCCGGCCTGACGTCGTACGCGTGGCGGGTGGCAGGCGTGTCGATCCCCCACCAGTCCGCCCAGCAGTTCGCCAGCACACCCCACGTCGCGCTGTCGGACATCCAGCCCGGCGACTTGCTGTACTACTACCACCCGATCAGCCACGTCGCGATCTACATCGGCAACGGCCAGGTCATCCAGGCGCCTGCACCGGGCAAGTTCGTCGAGATCGCCCCGGTCAACTGGGGCAGCATCGTCGGCGCAAGCCGGCCCGGCTGATCAGTTCAGGTCTGGTGCAGCGGCGAACGCCACGGCGAGCTCGTCGCGCAGCACCCGGCGGAGCAGTTTGCCGGTCTCGTTCATCGGCAGCTCGTCGCGGAACTGGATCCGCTCCGGGGTCTTCGTCGAGCGCAGCTGCGAGCGGACGAAGTCGCGCAGCTCGTCCTCGGTCACCTCGGCCGCGGGCCGAGTGACGACGGCCGCGACGACCCGCTCACCCCACTCGGCGTCGGGCACGCCGACGACTGCGCACGACTCGACCGCTGGATGATCGATCATCACCGACTCGATCTCCCCGGGCGACAGGTTCTCGCCCCCGCGCACGATCACGTCGTCGAGGCGCCCGTGCAGGTACAAGAACCCGTCGTCGTCGAAGTTGCCCGCGTCGCGGGTGCGAAACCAGCCGTCGTTGTCATCGTCGTCGCGGCCGACGTAGTGACCCGACACCTGGCTACCACGCACCCACACCTCGCCCTGCTCGTTCTGGCCGACCAGTTGACCGTCCGGATCACGGATCGTCAGCTCGACACTCGGGAGTGCACGGCCGACAGAGCCGAGACGACGGCGCACGACGGGGTCCGACGACTCGAACGCGATCCGGTGATCATCGGGCCCGAGGATCGAGATCGTGCTGGCCGTCTCGGTGAGGCCGTAGGCGTTGACGAACGCGACGTGCGGCAGCATCGTCAGCGCCCGTTCGACCACCGCGAGCGGCATTGGTCCGCCACCGTAGGACAGCGTGCGCAGATCCGGCAGGCCGACCCCGCGCCGGTCGAGCTCGTCGAGGATCCGTCCGAGCATCGTCGGCACCACCATCGCGTGGGTGACCTTCTCGTCGATCACGGCTGACACCCAGGCCGCCGGCTCGAACGACTCGAGGTAGACGATCCTGCGTCCGGAGAACATCGCGGTCAGGATCGCCGACACCCCAGCGATGTGGTACGGCGGCACGCTGACCACCGTTGCCTCGTCGTCCTCGCTGCTGGCGAACTCCACCGTCGCCAGGACGTAGGACGTGAGGTTGTCGTGCTCCAGGATCGCGGCCTTCGGCTCGCCGGTGGTGCCGCTGGTGAACAGCAGCACGGCGGTCGACGACCGCTCGCCAGGCTCTGCCGGGTCCGCCGCGTCGTGGTCAGCGATCGCCAGGAACTCCTGCCGGCTGATCATCTGCACACCATGGATGTCACCGACGCGCTCGGCAACGCCGTCGCCCAACACGGCGACCGACGGCGCCGTGCGGGCCAGCAACGCACGCAGGCGGTCGTCGGCGAGGCGGTAGTTGACCGGGGTGAACGGCACACCAGCGTGCGAGGCGCCGAACAGGGCGAGCGGCACCGTGCGCGAGTTCACATCGACCAAGGCCAACTGCCGGGCGTCGGTCGACGACAACCACGCACCGATCCGCGCAGCGCCTGCATCGAGCGCCTCGGCGGTCAACGACCCGTCAGCGTCGGTGATCACCGAACGGTCGCCGAGGGCGGGGGCCACGACTTGGAGCAGTTCATGCACGTCCACGGCCCCGTTTCTAGTCGACGCACGGTCGCGCCAGCCACCCTGCTCCAACAGGTTCGGTGTTAGGGTCCTAACATGCAAGCTCGACGGCTCAGCCCGCTGGCTTCGTTCAAACGGCTCCATCTCTCTGCGCGCGCCGGGGCCGACCGGTGCCTCGGCCCCCACGGCCTGTCCGCCGCGCAGTTCGGCGTGCTGCGGCTGCTCGCCGAGGATCCCGGCCTCACCGGTGCGGAGCTCGCCCGTCGGTCCTCCGTGACATCGCCGAGCATGAACGAGACGCTGGCCATGCTCCTCCGTGACGATCTCGTCACCCGCAGCCCGGACCCCCGCGGCGGCAGAGCGATCCAGCTGTTCATCTCGCCCGCTGGTCACGCCGTGCTCGATCAGACGTTGCCGTTGCTGCTCGAGTACTCGGACGGCTTGCTCGCCGACATCGACCCCGATCGCCTGGCCGACTTCTTCGCCGTGCTCGACCTGATCACCGAGCGGGCCGAAGCCGCCGTTCGTTGTGAGGCCTCATGACCGCGCTCAGCGACGACGTCGAGCGGGACGACCGGCCGGCCTTCAGCACCATCGATCCGCGCCGGTGGATCACGCTCGGGATCATGTCCGCGACGGTCATCATCATCAGCCTCGACACCACCGTCCTCAACGTCGCGATCCCCACGATCCTGCGCGACTTCCACACCACCCTGCCGAGCCTGCAGTGGGTCATCACCGGCTATGCGCTGACGTTTGCGTCGCTGTTGATCATCGGCGGTCGGCTCGGCGACGTGTTCGGGCACCGCCGGATCTTCGTGATCGGTGCATGCCTGTTCGGCACCGGTTCGTTGATCGCCGCGCTCTCGCAATCCGTGCCGCAGCTGGTGATCGGCGAGGCCCTCATCGAAGGCGTCGGAGCGGCGTTCATGATGCCGAGCAGCCTGGCCATCCTGTCGCGATCGTTCGTCGGCCACGAGCGCGCCGTCGCGTTCGGCCTGTGGGGCGCCGTCGGCGGTGCCAGCGCTGCGTTCGGACCGGTGGTGGGCGGGTTCTTGACCTCCAACTACTCGTGGCGCTGGTCGTTCGGCATCAACGTCATCATCGTGCCGTTCGCGGTGATCGGCGCGATGGTGTTCACACCGAGGCTCCGCTCGGCCGGCGTCCGCGAACGGCTCGACATCGCCGGCGCGGTGCTCATCGCAGCCGGCATGGCCCTCCTCGTGTTCGGCTTGAGCGAGGGGGAGGCCTACGGGTGGCTCACGCCCAAGCGCGACATCGTGCTCGGTGGCCACGACCTGTGGCCCGCGTCGCGTCCGGTGTCCATCGTCGCCGTCGCGTTCGTCGTCGCCGTCGGCATCCTCTACGCGTTCTACCGAACGTCGCGCCGCAAGGAACGCGACAACGCCCAGCCGCTGTTCGAGTTCAGCCAGCTGCGCAACAAGGCCTTCCGGTACGGGCTGATCACCGTCGCCGCGTTGTCGCTCGGACAGCTCAGCCTGGCGTTCGTCCTTCCCGTGTTCCTACAGGAGGGCCGCCACCTGAGCGCAGCCGAGAACGGGCTGTGGCAGCTTCCGTCCGGTCTGTGCTTCCTGATCGGCGCGCAGATCAGCAGCCGGCTGGCGCGGCGGGTCCCGCTCGTCGTGGTCGTCCGGGTCGGCGTGCTGATGACGATCGCCGGGTTCGCCTACCTGGCGCTGGTCATCTCGTCCTCGCTGCAGTTCTGGACACTGTTCCCGACGTACATCATGTATGGCATCGGCTTCGGCCTGGCGATCCCCCAGATCACCAACATCGTCCTCACCGACGTCGCTCCCGAGAAGACCGGCGCGGCCAGTGGCGCGAACAACACCGCCAAGCAGATGGGCATCTCGCTGGGCGTCGCCGTCATCGGCGCGCTGCTGACGTCACGCATGATCGCCTCGGCGCTCGACCGCGTTCACGACGCGACGGGGCTGTCTTCGGGCGTGCGAACGAGCGCCTCGGCATTGCTGCGGACGAACGGTGTCAGCTTCGTCCCCCCGCCGAAGGCATCACCGGCCGAAGTCGCCACGCTGCGCCGGATCTTCGTCGACTCGCTGGCCACGGGCGCCAAGTGGCCGCTCGTGTTCTCGTGCATCACCGGCCTGATCAGCTTTGCCGTGTCGTTCCTGATCCCCAAGATCGACTCCGAGTCGTCCGGTGCGAGCATCGACGACGAGGTCCGCCTCGCCGCCAGCCACTGAGCACACCGGGCGCGACGGGAACGCTTGCAGCGCAAGGCTGGTGCTGAACCCCTCGTTCAGGGCCTGAGCACAGCCGTGTCGATGTCCATCGGCTCGAAGGCCTCGAACGTCTCGACGGTGCGCTCGCCCGGCAACTTCGCCGGAGGGCGGAGGCGCGGGATCAGCAACGACAGAAGGGCCCCGATGAACACCACGGTCATCGCGAACAGCAACGCGATCCGCGCCGCCGAACCCAACGACTCGGTGAGGATCCGGTTGATCTCGGCCGAGTCGACGGTCGACAGAGCCGTGGCCGGACGAGCGCTGGGCCCGAGGTCGCGGACTGACGCGATTGCCTGAGCACGAACCGCCGCCGACAGCGACGACCGACCGAGGGCGTGGACCGCCCGATTGGTGGCCTGGACCGTGATCAGTGAACCGATGATCGCAGCGCCGAAGGCACCGCCCATCTGGCGAGCCGTCGACGACGCGCCGCTGGCGACACCGGATCGCTCGGACGAGACCTCGGACAGGATCACGCTGGTCAGCTGCGAGCTGGCGAAGCCGAGCCCCATGCCGAACAGGGCGAGACCGGGCAGGATCTGCCAGAAGGTGATCCCTGGCGAGATCGCCCAGATCACCAGCCCCAGCGCCACGGTCTCGAGCATCAACCCGTAGCCGATGATGACGCCGAGCGGAAACCTTCGAGTCAGCCGTCCACCGACCTGGGCGCCGACGATGACGAAGAGGCCGAGCGGCAGGAGCCACAGGCCGTTCTCCTGAGCGGAGAGGTGCACCGCGTCCTGCAAGAACAACGGCAACGCGAACAGCAGACCGAGCTGCCCCATCGCGAGGATGAGGATGGTGAGCAACCCGTAGCGGAACGACCGGATCTTCATCATCGTGAAGTCGAACAGCGGATCGGCGGATCGGTGCCCCTTCCAGAGCTCGAGCCGCACGAACGCGAACAGCACTGCGATCGCGGCGATGAACGCGACCGGCACCACCGACACCGGCGCCGACTTGGGCCACACCTCGACCCCGCCGACGGAGAACTGCTTCAACGGCTCGAACCAGCCGTAGGTCCCACCATCGCTGAGGGCGAACACGAAGAGGAACATGCCGATCGCGATCAGCGCAGCACCGGGCAGATCGATGGGTGTCCTGGCCGAGCGCTTGCCGTTGCGCATCAACACGAGTGCGCCGATGGCCGCGATCGGCGCCACGACGACGTTGATCCGGAACGACCAGCGCCACGAGTAGTTCGTCGTGAGGAAGCCACCGAGCACCGGGCCGAACGCGACGGCCGCACCGGCGGCAGCGCCCCAGGCCGCGAACGCCTTCGCTCGCTCGCGTCCTCTGAACGTGGTGGAGAGGATCGCCAACGTCGATGGGGTCATCAGGGCTGCGCCGATCCCCTCGATGATGGCTTCGCCCAGGATCAACGTGCCGACAGAGCCCGACACCGAAGCCAGCAGCGAGCCGGCGCCGAACAGGGTGGTGCCGATGATGAACAGGCGACGGTGACCGTAGATGTCGCCCAGCCGACCGCCGATGATCAACAGGGTCGCGAACGTGAGCGAGTATCCGGTGATGACCCACTGCAGCGCCGGCACCGTCGTGTGCAGCTCGCGCAGGATCGTGGGGATGGAGACGTTGAGCACCGAGGTGTCCAGTGCGATCAGCACGACCGTCAGGATCAAGATCGCCAGCGTCAGCCAGCGACGCGGATCCAGGTCTTCATCGATGCCCGCTTCGATCTGATCGTCGAACGGCACGACTGGTTGAGCAGGACCGTCCATCACTCTGTATGATACAGGTATATGGACGAAGCGTTGGCGCGGCTGGAGACCGAGATGGTCGTTCTGGCGCGCCGGATCGAGAATGCGGCACGACGCTCGGTCACGTTCCGGCAGATGGACCGCGCTGCCTACCTCCTCGCCCGGACGCTCGACCGCGACGGTCCGGCCAGCGTGAACGAGCTCGCTCGGGCACTCGGTCTCGATGGGTCCACCGTCACCCGCCAGGTCGCGGCCATGGAGGTGCGCGGGCAGGCCACGCGCAAGGCGCACCCCGACGACGGACGGGCGTGGGTGATCAGCCTCACGCAGGCGGGCCGCGACGAGATGGACGCGATCAGCGCAGTCCGGCGCCAGCGCTTCGGTGAGTACACGGCCGACTGGGCACCGGCGGATCTCGAGCAGTTCAGCCGGTTGCTGCAGCGGTTCAACACGTCGCTGGCCACCGTCAAGCCGACGACCGCCACCGGGGCCGCCGAATCACCGCCGCCGCGCCCCGGACGAGGGCGAGTGGAACATCGCCAATCGGTCCTCCCGCCGCGCCGAGCACGCTGAGCGCGAGATCCGCGACGTCGGCGACGTCCGCGACCACCGAGACGAAGCGTTACTGTTCGCCCATGTCGGCGATCGTGGTGCGCACGGCAGGCGATGACACCCGGCAGACAGGAAGCTCCGCATGATCCCCTCCACGATGCGCCAGATCCGCACCCTCGTCACCCACGATGGGCAGCTCGAACTGTCGATCGCGATGGTCGACACGCCCGTGCCCGGACCGAACGAGGTGTTGGTCCGCATCGAGGCCGCGCCGATCAACCCGTCGGACCTCGGGCTGCTCCTGGCGGCCGCCGATGTCAGCCGGGCGACGTCGTCCGGACCCGCCGGTTCGCCGATCGTGACCGCGCCGATCCCAGCGGCGGCGATGGCCCGACTGGGAGCGCGAGTGGGTGAGTCGATGGCGGTCGGCAACGAGGGTTCGGGAACCGTGGTCGCCGCCGGCGACTCCCCAGAAGCGCAGGCGCTGATCGGCCACATGGTCGCGATCGCGGCCGGCGGCTCGTACAGCGAGTACCGCGCCGTGCCGACCATGCTGTGCATGGACCTGCCCGACGGCACGTCGGCCGCGGCCGGTGCGTCGTGCTTCGTCAACCCGCTGACCGCGCTCGGCATGGTCGAGACGATGCGGATGGAGCAGCACACAGCGCTCGTGCACACGGCTGCTGCGTCGAACCTCGGCCAGATGCTCCAACGTGTCTGCCTCGCGGACGGCGTGCCGCTGGTCAACATCGTCCGCCGGTCGGAGCAGGTGGCGATCCTCCGCGGCCTCGGCGCTGCGTACGTCTGCGACTCCAGCGAGCCGACCTTCGTCGACGACCTGACCGCCGCATTGATCGCCACCGGAGCGACGTTGACGTTCGACGCCACGGGCGGCGGCACGCTGGCCGGGCAGATCCTGAGCTGCATGGAGACCGCCGCCAACGCGGCTGCCGGCGGGTACAGCCGATACGGCAGCACGGTGCACAAGCAGGCCTACATCTACGGCAGCCTCGATCGCTCCCCCACCGAGCTGAGCCGCGACTTCGGGATGTCCTGGGGCGTCGGTGGCTGGCTGCTCACGCCGTTCCTCGGCCGGCTCGGGTTGGAGGGCATGCTTCGCCTTCGCCAGCGCGTCGTCGACGAACTGGAGACCACCTTCGCCAGCCACTACACCGACGAGGTCTCACTGAGCGGCGCGCTCGATCTCGGCGCGATCAGGACGTACGCCCGTCAGGCGACGGGGCAGAAGTTCCTGATCCGACCGACACTGGGCTGACTCGGGTCAGACCTCGCCGGCAGCGCTCAGCCGCCGAGTTCGACGATGTCGGCCGCCGACAACTTGCGCGAGGCGATCCCCTCGAAGCCGTTGCCACCGGTGTAGCTGTCCTCGCCCGTGAAGCGTCCGTCGGCGTCGATCGGCCACAGCACGGACATGTGTGCCTCGTACAGGTAGAACGCGTCGGGGTCGTCGACGGCGATGCCGTGAGCGGCCAGGCGCGCGCCCGGATAGGCGATCCGCATCAGACCTTCAGTGACCATGCAGTGACGGTCGACGACCAGCCGATCGATCGCGAACTGCAGCCGGGTCGCCCCGGACGCGATGAAGTCCTCGTAGAACTTGCGCACGGCAGCTTTGCCGACCGGGCTGTTCTCCGGCGGTGCGCCGAACGCGGTGTAGCTGGCGTGCTCGGCGACCGTCGACATCAGTGCATCCAGATCACCGGACGCCTCGGCCTTCATGTGCAGCAACAGCTGTTCCAGGTTGCGGCGCAGCACCGGATCGGTCTCGACCGCGAGGCGGTCCTCCACCTTGGACCACGACAGGTTCTGATCGATGACAGCCACGGCCCGAGCGTATGCACGACCGTCGCGCTCACCCCGAGCCGGACGTTGCGTGCCAAAGACGCCTGGAACGCCAGGCGCCTGAAATCCTGCAATGACGGGGGCGAGGCTTCGGACGGTGTCAGCTGCGGAGGCCGCTCACACCACCGCCCTGCGGCGGCGGGCTTCGACCTGAGACCACTGGGGACAGTTCCACTGCACGCTCCAACCAAATTGTCCCCAGTACGTGGTTGCGGGCGCCGGTCGGCCCGAGGTGGCCGCTGCAGCGTCCAGCGACGACACGGCCGCCCCGTTCTCGGCGGGTTTCATCACATGGAGATTCACGAAGGGCGGGGCCGGTACGGTGGCCCGGGCGTCGGCGACGGGAGGACATCGTGATGCGACTCGGCATGTTCCTGGGTGAGAACGCCCCGAACGACTGGACGCTGGCGGAGCTCGCCGAGCAGGCCGCGTGGATGGAGCGGAACGGCTTCGACCTGGCTGCCGTACGTTCCGTGGAGCTTCGATCCGTTCGTCGCGCTGACGGTCGTCGCTGCGGCCACCTCCACGATCGAGCTCGGTACGGCGGTGGTGCCGACCTATCCGTTCCATCCGATGGCCATGGCACGATCGGCGCTGACGGTGCAGGCGGCATCCGGGAACCGGTTGTCGTTGGGCATCGGGCCGTCCCATCCGTCGGTGATCGAGGACATGTACGGCTACTCGTACGCACGCCCACGTGCCCACACAGCGGAGTACGTCGCCGCGTTGCAGCGGGCGTTCGTGCTCGACGGCCGCGCGGAGGCCCATGGAGAGTTCTTCGACTACGGCGGCATGTTCGGCGTGCCCGATCCCGGCACGCTGAGATCGCCGGGCGTGCTCATCGCAGCGTTGGCGCCGAAGATGCTCCAGTTGGCCGGCGAGCACGCCGACGGCACCCTGCTCTGGCTCGCCGACGAGACCGCGCTCGCCACACACGCAGTGCCGCTGATCACCCAAGCGGCCGAGAGGGCCGGCCGCCCGTCGCCGCGGATCATCTCCTGCATGCCCGTTGCGGTGTGCGACAACGAAGCAACCGGGCGCGAGCAGGCCGCGAAGATGTACGCCGCATACCGCTCGATTCCCACCTACCAGCGAATCCTCGGCGCTGGGGCCAGCTCCAACCCCGAGGACGTCGTGCTCGTCGGAAGGATCGACTCGATCCGGACTCGCCTCGAGCGGTGGCAGGAGCTGGGCGTCACCGACGTCGTGTTCTCACCGTTCCCACTCGCAGGCAACCGACGCGAGTCCCTCACGCGCACGCGTGAGGAACTCGCATCACTCTCCGCCACCTGAGACTTGGTGACGCGACCGAGCTGTCAGCCCTGGCCGATCCGGCTGCTGCACTCCGCCGTGCCGCCGATGACGCCGGCTCGGAAGTAGTCGATCCGTTCGAAGGCGCTGCCGACCTGGCCGTTCCCGATGCCGGCATCGCTGAGCAACGCGGTCTCGACGGCCTCGTCGAGATCGCCCGGCGAGATGTAGAGGCGCTGGGGGTCGATCTTGCCGTCGGCGGGCGGGATGATGTCGCTCGTCCACACCCCGGTCAGGCAGTCGTTGATCAGCGCCCGCTGCTCGCCGGCCAGCCCGCTGCCGAGCTGGACCTGCACGGCGTCGCTCCACGCGTTGCTGATGATGTAGCCGACCGCGAAGTCGCCGTAGTTCGAGTACAGCGCCTGTGCGTAGCCGTCGTCGTAGAACACGGTGTTGCTGGCCGGGCAGTACACGGCGTTGAACTGGAAGTCGGCGTCCTTGAAGCCGTCGCAGCTCGGGAACGGGCCGTCGTGGTCGAACGCTGTGACGGTGGGCGACGTGAACGTGCCCATGTCGGTGACCGAAGTCCAGAACCGACCCAGGTCGGTGACCACGTCGGAGACGATGTCGGCGTACGGCAGGTTGCCACCCGAGTTGTACTCGTCCTCGGTGGTGAACGGCAGGTCGATCAGCGGCAGTGGCGTGGTCTCCATCGCCTTGCACGCCTCCGCGCCGCCCTTGAACCCGTTCTCGAACGCACCGACGCGGTCGAACGCAGAGCCGTGCGCATCGCCCTGGGTGACGTCCTCGCCGAGCGAGCTGTCCTTGACGGCCACCATGGCCGACAGACCGGCTTTGACCTCCTGATCGCCGAACGTGAGGCTGGCCGACTCGCCGCGGGCGACGTGCGCGGTCCAGGAGCCGGCAAAGCAGTCCGCCTGCTGCTCGAGGTACACCGTGGGCGTTCCCGCCGGGAAGTCGCCGTCACGGGCCTGGATCGCATGGCCGAACTCGTGGGCGAACACCACGCCGACCGCCGCATCGCCGAACTCGTTGACGAGTTGCGGGACCAGGCCGGCGTCGTCGTACGCGATGTAGTCGCCGTTGCCGCAGTAGAACGCGTTGCCGACCGCGGGGTACTGCTCGGATGGATCGCCGGAGCAACCGTCGGGGATCTGGCCGGCACGGCCGGGGTAGCTCGCCCAGATCCCGCCGGACAGCTCTTGGAAGGGCGCCCCGTAGATCTGCGGGTACGTCTCGCGCCAGTAGTCCTGGATGTCGGCCAGTGAGGCCTGCAGGAACTCGTCGTACGGCTGCGGGGTCTTGTCGGCGCCGAAGTCGATCGTCGCGTCTGCCGCGTTGGCGACCATGCTGGACGGCGGGGCCATCGTGTCTGTGGGGATCGACAGCTCGGTGCCGGAGGACGTTCCCGGAGTGGACGGCTCGGTGACCGCCGACGTGTCGGGGCTGGATGTCGGGGGCTTGCTCGTGGCGGGCGAGGTCGTGTCGGCGGCGCCGGTGGTGGCAGACGACGTGTCAGAGGTTGCGCTGGTCGCCTTCGTGGTGGGCGAGGAGGACTTCGACGAGCCGCAGGCCGAGAAGAGGATGCACCCGACGGCGGCGGCAGCGAACAGTTGGCGTTTCATCCTCCCATCAGGCCACATCGACGGAGGCTCGCGCCACCGTATCCACTACTCCGGATGCTGAAAGTGGTGTGACTTCCGTCGCGACGGCCGGGCTCGGCGGGTCAGTGGACGACGCGCACGAGTCGACCCGGACGTTCGCCGGTGTCGCGATCGTTGCGTCGGGTCACGACGCCACTGACGATCGTGGCCACGTAGCCCGTCGCATCCTGCAGCACTCGCCGTCCACCGGCGGGCAGGTCGTCGACAGCACGCGGCACGTGCAACTGGAGCCCATCGAAGTCGATCACGTTGAGGTCGGCCTTCTTGCCGACCTCGATCGTGCCGCGGTCGGTGAGCCCGACGACGGCGGCTGTGCCGGCGCACTGCTTGCGGATGACCGTCTCGATCGGCAGGCGCTCGCAGCGGGAGCGGTCACGGGCCCAGTGGGTGAGCAGATAGGTCGGCATCGAGGCGTCGCAGATCATCTTGACGTGGGCGCCGCCGTCGGACAGGCCGATCACGGTGTCGGCATGGTCGATCATCGTGACGAGGTGGTCCTGCGAGCCCTGCGAGTAGTTGGTGAACGCTCCGAGGATGTACTGGCCGGTGGCGAGGTGGTCGTAGAGCACCTCCCACGGATCGGAGGCGGTGGCCGCGGCGATTCCGGCGATCGACTTGTCGGCGGTGGGCTCGTACTCGGGCGGATCCCCGAGCGGGAACATCAGACCGAACATGTACTGGGATCGCTCGGTCATCCCTTCGAACTGGCGGCGCGGGTCGGGCGGGAGATCGGTCTCGGCGAGGATCGCCGCCTTGACCTCCGGCTTGCGCATCTCGACCAGCACGTCCTCGATCGGCATCGATTCCTCGAGCCGGCGCATCGTCGGTCTCCGCATCAGTCCGTGGTAGCTGGCGACGCCCAGCAACATCCCGCCCGGCCGCGCAGCGACCTGGGGCACCAACCGGGCTCCCGCGCTGTTGGCCTGCTCGACCAGCGCGAGCTGCGCACGCCAGAGGTCCGGCGCGCCGGTGGACTGGATCATCAGGAAGGAGATCTCCACGCCGGTCGCCTTGGACACGTCCGACATCAGCTCGACCTCACCGAGGATCAGCGCCTCGTCGTCGCCGGTCTCGCCGGTGGGCACGACCTCGAACAACCCGCCACCACCATCGATCAAGGCCTGGGCGAGACCGGACAGCTCGTCGAACGAAGCGAAGGTGCCGGGCACGAGCACACCGTCGAGTGTCTTGTGGTTGAGCGATCGAGAGGTCGAGAGCCCGACTGCGCCGGCAGCGACCGCGGCACGCACGTGCACTGCCATCGCCGCGATGTCCTCTGCCGTGGCGTCCTCGTTGCGCTCGCCACGATCACCCATCACGTAGAGGCGCAGCGGTGCGTGGGGCAAGAACGCAGCGATGTCCATCGAGTACTCCCGACGGCCGAGCGCGTCGAGGTACTCCGGGAAGGTCTCCCACTCCCACTGGATGCCTTCGTGGAGCGCGGTGCCGGGGATGTCCTCGACGCCCTCCATCAGCTCGACGAGGCGCTGCTCCTCACCCGGTCGCACCGGGGCGAAGCCGACGCCGCAGTTGCCGGCGACGACCGTCGTGACGCCATGGCTCGCCGACGGGTCGAGCACGGGATCCCACGTCGCCTGTCCGTCGTAGTGGGTGTGGATGTCGACGAACCCCGGCGTCACGATCACGCCGCGGGCATCGATCACCTCGGTCGCGTCACCGTCGACGTGCTCGGCGACAGCGACGATGATGCCGTCCTGCACCGCGACGTCGCCGATGAAGCGGGTCGCACCCGTTCCGTCGACGATGGTGCCCCCGATGATCTTCAGATCGAACATGACCGAACAGTACGACGCGCTAGACCTCGAACCGCTGTCCGACGAGGTCCTCGCTGAGTGCCCACAGTCGCGACGCGCTCGCCCGGTCGAGCGCCCAGGGGTTCGGCGTGGCGAGCTGACAGTCGGCGAGGTAGACGCCGCCGACGCCGTCGAGCTCTGGCGCAGTCGCTGCCCACACGGTCGTCGCTGCGCCGGCGGGGATCGACTTGTAGGCGGGCAATCCGCCGGCCGGCGCCTGCTTGGCCCGATCGCGCAGGGCGCGCATGTCGTCGCGCGTCATGTACCGACCGAGTTCGGTCGCGATCATCCCGGGATGGACCGCGTACGACCGGATCCCCCGGTCGGACAGCCGCGCGTCGAGCTCGACCGTGAACAGGATGTTGGCCGTCTTCGACTGGCCGTAGGCCTCGAACTTGTCGTACTCCCTGTGCCCGTAGTTGGGATCGTCCCAGATGATGTCCGACCCTTGATGGCCACCGGACGACAGGTTGACGATCCGTGCCGGTGCAGCGGCCAGCAATGCCGGCATCAGCAGGTTGGTCAGCAAGAAGTGGCCGAGGTGGTTGGTGCCGAACTGGAGCTCGAAGCCGTCCGCTGTGTGGCCGAACGGGGTGTACATCACACCGGCGTTGTTGACGAGCAGGCCGATCCGCGGATGGGCGCCGAGCGTGGCGCCGGCGAACTCACGGATGCTCGCCAGCGATGCCAGATCGAGCACCCCGAATTCCACCGACGCGTCAGGCAACTGTTCCCGGATCGTCGCGAGTGCCGCTTCGCCCTTGGCCGCGTCGCGCACGGCGAGCACCACGTGCGCGCCGACCGCGGCGAGCGCCCGCGACGTCTCCAGGCCGAGGCCGGTCGAGGCACCGGTGACGACCGCCGTCACGTCATCGAGACGCACGCCTTCGAGCACCTCGTCGGTCGTGGTCAGCTCTCCGTAGCCCATCGCGGCAGTCTTCCATCGCCGACCCGGCAGCGCTGAGCCGGATGGCGTCAGCCGTCAGCCGTCAGCCGTCTTCGACGACGTCGTCATGGCCGGGATCGACCGCACCGTCGCGCTCGTCGCGTTCGGCCCACTCGAGCAGCGTCGCGATCGAGAACACCGCATCGTCGATGCCGGCGTGAAGATCGCCGAGCGCGGCAAACCGGTCCGGCACGGTGCGGATCGTGAGCGCCGATGGATCGACGTCGGTGATCTCGTCCCAGGTGATCGGGGTCGACACACGGGCATCGGGGAAGCCCCGCACCGAGTACGCCGCGGCCATCGTGTGGTCGCGAGCGTTCTGGTTGTAGTCGACGAACACGGCACGCGGGTCGCGATCCTTGCGCCACCACGTGGTGGTGACGTCGGCGGGTGAGCGACGCTCCACCTCGCGGGCGAACGCCAATGCGGCGCGGCGGACGTCGTGGAACCCGTGGGTCGGCTCGATGCGGACGTAGATGTGGATCCCGCGCCCACCCGACGTCTTCGGCCAGCCGACCGCACCGATCTCGTCGAGCACTTCATGGGCCACGCCCGCGACGCGGCGGATCGTGTCGAACGAGCAGTCCGGCATGGGATCGAGGTCGATCCGCCACTCGTCGGGCTGCTCGGTGTCGGCCCGGCGAGAGTTCCACGGGTGGAACTCCACCGTCGACATCTGCACCGCCCAGACCACCTCGGCCAGCTCGGTCACGCACAGCTCGTCGGCGTG
>JAOBWQ010000463.1 GCA_025463425.1 Ilumatobacteraceae bacterium
TCGCTCGGCCGAGCGACTCCTACTTCTCGTCGATCGAGGGCAAGACCGCCTCACTGTTCAGCACGGCTGCCCGCGTCGGCGGCATCGTGTCGGGCCTCGACCGGCCGGTCGTCGAGGCACTCACCGACTACGGCCGCGCCTACGGCATGGTGTTCCAGATCGTCGATGACATCCTCGACATCACCGCCACCGACGACCAGCTCGGCAAGCCGGCCGGCCACGACATGGTCGAAGGCGTGTACACGCTGCCGGTGCTGCACACGCTCGGTGGATCGGGCGTCGCGGCCGACGAGCTCGGTGACCTGCTCGGCCGCGCACTCGATCCAGTCGTCCGCGACAAAGCGCTTTCCATCGTGCGTTCCGGCGATGGTGTGCGATATGCGATCGCGGAGGCTGGCCGCTTCGTGCAAGCTGCCGCTGCGGCATGCGATCTGCTGCCGGCCGGCGGCGTCACCGACGTGCTCCGCTCGGCGCCCCAGGCGTTGCTCGACACGGTCGCGTAAGACTTCCTGGCGTCAGGTTTGACGAACGCCGTACGTGGGCAGTCGAACTCCGTACACGGTGCCGCCATCGCAGGCGAGCACACTGCATGGAGGTAGTGATGTTCACAGGATCCAAGCTCCGACGCTCGACCGCAGTCATCGGAGGAGCACTTGCACTCGCGCTAGTCGGTCTCGTGCCCGGCACCCCGGCTTCAGCCGGATCGACCCCTGCGACCGGTCGGTTCGATCGCCTGATCGGCGTCGGTGACGGCGAGACCTGGGGGGTGTCCGGCTCGGCGGTGGACCTCGACACGCCGACGAGCCCCGTGACCGTCACGACCACCGTCGACGGCGTCGTCATCGCGACCACGGTCGCCAGTGGCGTCCGGGACGATGTCGCGGCCCGCTACCCGAGCGTCGGCGCGGCGCACGGGTTCGACATCGCGATCAAGATCCCGGCGGCCGCCGGAGCGCACACCGTGTGCGTGTCCGGAACCAACACCGACGGCAGCGGGGCGACGAGCCTGTTCGGTTGCAAGATCGGGCACTCGGCCGGTGTCGCTGCCCCCACGGCGACCACGACCGCGACGACTCCGACGACCACCGCAGCGACGGTCCCGGCCGCTCCGGCCAACCGTCCGGCGACGGGCACCTTCGATCGCCTCTTCGGGAGCTCGGTGGCCCACACGTGGACCATGACCGGCTGGGCCGTCGACCTCGACACCCCGTCGACCGCTGTGGTGGTGAACGTGTCGGTCGACGGCGTGTTCGTGAACACGATGACCGCAAGTGAGTCCCGCTCGGACGTAGCCGCCCGCTACCCCTTCGTCGGGGCTGCCCACGGTTACACCATCACGATGCCGATGCCCGCTGCAGGTCGCCACATCGTCTGCGTCAGCGCGGTCGACACCTCGACGAAGACCGGCTCGCTGCTCGGCTGTCGTCAGGGGACGAGCAGCTGAGCCCAACTGAACCTCCGTTCACCGACCAGCGTGCCCCGTCGCATCAGCGGCGGGGCACGCCCGCGTCAGGCGTTCGGGGCGAACTTGGCGACGGTGCTCATCGCGCCGTAGGCGAGCTCGGCGAGGCCGGTCTCGTCCGGGCGCAGCTCGTTCGACATGATCCGCAGCGCCCACTCCATGAGCGTGCGGTTGTGCAGCCCGATCCGCGTCATCTCGCGCATCATCACCGGGCGCCCGACGATGCGCGCGAACAACCGGGCGACCTTGAAGTACTGCCCGTAGCGGTCGTCGAGCTGCTTCGAGTAGCGCTGCAACGAGGATGCGTCGTTGGTGGCGAGCGCGTCGTGGAGCACGTCGGCCGCCAGGCGGGCGGTCTCGTAGGCGTAGTCGATCCCGTCGCCGTTGAACGGGTTGACGACGCCGGCGGCGTCGCCGACGACGAGGTAGGTCGGTCCCGCCGTCGGTGCGACCGAGCCGCCCATCGGAATCCGACCGGACACCGGCCTGCGCAACGGCGTCGACGGATCGAGCTGCCACCGCTCGGCGATCCGGGCGACGTACGCCTCGAGCAGGTGCGCGGTGTTCACGGTCTTGAAGTCACGGAACGTGCTCAACAACCCGACTCCGATGTTCGCCGTGCCATCGCCGGCCGGGAAGACCCACCCGTAGCCGGGCACGGCACGATCGTTGCGATCGCGGAGATCGAGCGCTGATTCGATCCAAGGTTCCGCGTGGCGCGGGGTCGTCCAGTACGCGCGGATCGCAGTTGCGTATGGCCAGTCCTGTGAACGGATCGTGCCGAGGCTGCGGCCGAAGCGGCTGTTGGCCCCGTCGGCCACGACGACGTACTTGGCCATCAACTCGAACGGCGCCCCGGTGGGGCCCTGCACGACGGCTCCACGCACGAAGCCGCGCGACACGAGTGGGCGCACCGCCTCGTGCCCCTGCAGCAACGTCGCTCCCGCGGCGACCGCGTGCTCGGCGACGATCGTGTCCAGCTCGGCGCGCCGGATCACGTAACCGTGCCGCCCGTACTCCGAGTGCTCTGGCCACTGCATCGTCAGCTCGCGCTCGAGCCCGGTGACGCGCACCCCTTCGTACCGGTGCGAGGCGGCGAAGGCAGACGAAAGACCCATGTCGTCGAGCTGACGGACGGCGCGCGGGGTCAGTGCGTCGCCACAGGTCTTCTCCCTCGGGAACGTGCGCTTCTCGATGATCGTGACGGCGTGTCCATGGGTCGCCAGCCAGAACGCGGCGGCGGCGCCGGCCGGGCCACCGCCGACGATGAGGACCTCCGCAGAGGTGCCGGGCAGCCCGGAGTCAGGCACCGGTCACGGAGTGGTGCCCGCGCGGGGTTTCGTGCCGACCGGGAGGACGCCCTTGACCTTGGTGCTCAGGTTGTCAAAGGTCAGCGACCCGTCCTGCAGGCCGGCGTAGATCTTCGAGTCCGGGCTGCACCAGAGCGTGTACTCCTTGACCCACTTGGGATCCTCGGGGTCGACGCCGGCGAGGTCGTAGCGCTCGTGGCACACAACGGCGAGGATCTGGGCCTCGGTCAGGTTGGCCTTCTGGGCGGGCATGAAGCTGCCGTTGTAGCCGAGGTGGTTCAGTGCGGCGTTGCCGTAGGGGCCGACCTTGGTGTCGCGGTAGGCCTGGCTGCCGGTGTAGACGAGGTTGAGCTGGTCCTCGATGTGCGGGAACGTCTTCTGCAGCGATCCCTCCT
>JAOBWQ010000469.1 GCA_025463425.1 Ilumatobacteraceae bacterium
GCTGCCCGTTCTGCCCGGGAGGGCTCGAGGCGCCTGATCCGTACGACGTGCGGTGGTTCGTCAACCGCTGGCCGGCGATGCCCGGGGACCGGTGCGAGGTCGTGCTCTACGCACCGGATCACGAGGCAACGCTCTGGTCACTGGGCGCCGACGGTGTGCGCCGAGTGATCGACCTGTGGGCCGAGCGCACCGCCGCGTTGGCGGCGCGCGACGACGTGGACTTCGTGCTCGTCTTCGAGAACCGCGGCGCCGAAGTGGGCGCGACGATTTCCCACCCGCACGGTCAGATCTACGCCTACGACCACGTTCCCGATCGCCCACGCCGCGTCTTCGCCGCCGGCTGGCAGCCCGACGCCGAGCCGGGCGGACGGATGATCTCGTCGATCGGCGGTTGGCAAGCCTCGGTCCCGTTCGCCCCGACGTACCCGGTGGCCGTCACGATCGCGCCGCGAGCGCGGGTGCCGGATCTGGCCTCGCTGGCGCCAGCGGCACGCGACGAGCTCGCAGCGCAACTGGTCGACGTGTTCGGCCGGCTCGACCGGCTGTACGACCGTGCGTTGCCGTACATGATGTGGGTGCTCCAGCGGCCGTGCGGGTCCGGCGCCGCCGACGAGTTCCCGGAACCGTGGATGCAGATCGAGATCGTCTCGCCGTGGCGCGGGCCGGGTGTGCAGCGGTTCATCGCCGCTGCCGAGGTCTCGTGCGAGGAGTACTTCAACCCGGTCGTGCCGGAGGACCTCGCCGAGCGGCTACGCGCCCTGGGGTGAGTACGGTGCGAACGCCGGCGGGCGGCGGTCGAGGAAGCTCTGCACGCCCTCCTGGAAATCGGGCCGGGTGACCGACGCGTTCATCAGGTCGATCGCCACGGCCGTTGCCTGATCGAGCGGCCGATCGGCATCGGCGAGCACCTGCTGCTTCATGATCGACCAGCTCGTCGGACAGCCGTTCTCGGCCAGATCTGTCGCGTAGGCGAGGACGTGGTCGATCAGTGCATCCGGCTCGGTCGCGGCGTTGACGAGACCCATCACGGCCGCTTCTGCGCCGGTGATCACCCGACCGGACAGGAGCAGATCCATCGCTCGGGCCGTGCCGACCAGACGCGGCAGCATCCACGAGCTTCCGTATTCGGCGATCAGGCCGCGGCGGGCGAACGAGGTGGTGAACTTCGCGGTGGTCGTCGTGAAGCGCAGGTCGCAGAAGAGCGCCATCGACAGCCCGACGCCGGCGACTGCCCCGTTGATCGCCGCGATGATCGGCTTCGGCAATGACGCCAGGTCTGTGACCGGGCGATCGCCCGTGGCGGGACCGGCACCCTCAGCGGGGTTGTCGCGGATCTCGTTGAGCGCCGTCATCGACGCACCTGCGCAGAAGCCCTTGCCGGCGCCGGTGACGACGATGACCCGCACCGCAGGGTCGGCGATCGCGGCGTCGACGATGGTGAAGAACTCGGCTGCCATGTCCGCGCCCCACGCGTTGAGCTGGTCCGGGCGGTTGAGGGTGATCAGCAGGATGCCGGGATCGCGGAGCTCGCTGAGGACGAGGGGTTCAGTCATGCGACGACGGTAACCCGTCGTCGTCCACCTCGCCCGGGTCGGCTGGGTCCGCTACAGGCTCGGCCTCAGCTTCTGGCTCCCGCTGCACTTCGGGCTCAGGCACGGGCTCGGCGTCGGCGTCTGTCTCGGCATCTGGCTCGGTCTCGGCGTCGGCGTCGGCGTCTGTCTCGGTCTCCGCGTCTTCGGCTTCGATCTCGGCTGCCTCGTCCGCGGCGTCGGCTTCCTCGATGGCCTCGTCCTCGGCCTCCAGCTCGGCCGCAGTCTCGGCTTCGATCACGTCAGCGACACGAGCGTTGGAGACGGCGAGGTAGATCGCGCCACCGACCACTGCGGCCAGGGCGACCCACTGGTTCCACCGCAGCCCACCGACGTGATGGGCCTCGTCGATGCGGAGGCCCTCGACGAAGAATCGGATCACGCCGTAGCCCATGATGTACAGCGCCATCAGGTGCCCGGGGCGCAGCTTCAGCCGCTTGCCGGCGACGATCAACGCCGCGGCCAGCGCGAAGTTGCTGAGCGATTCGTAGAGGAACGTCGGCTGGAACAGCGTGCCGTGGGCGAAGCCTTCCGGCAGATGCGCATCGTCGATCTCGAGGCCCCACGGCACCTTCGTCGAGCGGCCGAACAGCTCCTGGTTCCAGTAGTTGCCCCACCGGCCGATGGCCTGGGCGATGGCGATCGCCGGGGCCGCGGCGTCGAAGCCGCGCGCGATCGGGATGCCCTTGCGGCGGATCATCCACGCGCCGGTGCCGATGCCGAACAGGAGGCCACCGGGAATCCCGAGCCCGCCCTGCCAGATCTTGGGGATGTTCGTGAGGTGGTGCGCGAACTTCGACCAGTCGGTGGCGACGTGGTACAGCCGCGAGCCGATCACGCCAGCGATGACGGCCCAGACCGCGATCGAGTTGGCGTCGTCGCGCGTGCCGGTGCCGTCTTGCTCGAGCCGCCGTCCGAGCAGCCACACGCCGGCGACGACACCGAGCGCGATCATCAGCCCGTAGGCGTGGATCTTCAGCGGGCCGATGCTGAGCGTGCCGCTCGATGGGCTGGGGATGCTGGCGACGATGTGCGCGAGCCCCGCGCCAACCGACCGCCCAGCCGCGGCGATCACGAGTTGGTCACTCGGTCGGCGAACGCCACGGACGAGGTGAAGATGAGGTCCTTGTCGTAGTCCTGGGTGGCCACGTGGTAGCTGCGCTCGAGCGTGATCCGTTCGATCGGTCCGCCGTAGTGGGTGGCCAGGTACTCGGCCTGGACCGGCTCGACGACGTGGTCCTGGGGCGAGTTGAGCAGGAGCAGCGGCATCCGCAGCGACTCATATGAGTCCGCCAGCGGGACCAGGCCATTGGTGACGAAGTCGAGCAGGCACGGAAGCGGCGTGCCCTCGTAGGCGCTCTCGTGGACATCGGGGTCGGCGATGTCGCTGCCGATGCCCGGCATGATGATCGTGCCTTCGGCGATCATGCCTTCGATCATCGCGATGACCTCGGGTGCCTGCGGTTGGGTGGCCGGATTGACGCACACGATGCCGTCGATCTCGGGGTGCCGGCCGGCGAGCCACAGGGTCAGCGAACCGCCCATGCTCAAGCCGGCGACGACCACCTTCGAACAGCGCGCCGAGAGCGTGGCGTAGGCCGCGTCCGCTGCAGCGCTCCAGTCGGCCCATGTGGTGGTGAGCATGTCCTCCACCGTCGTGCCGTGCCCGGGGAGACGGGGGAGCTCGACGTGGTAGCCCGCCGCGGCAAAGGCTTCGGCGAGCCCGCGCATCGACCCCGGGTTGCCGGTGAACCCGTGCAGGACCAGCGCGCCGTGGTCGCCCTCCGCCGTGTGCGACCAGGCGTCCGCGCCCGGGATGATGTCAGCAGTCATGGCAGATGTTCTAGCGCACGCCGGTGGGCGTGGCGACTCCGCGCCGCCTGCGCCGAGTGTTCGACGGCCGGCGCTTCACCGGTACGGATCGTTGTCGGTGTTCGGGTTCTCCCACCACTCCTGGTCGTACCCGGCCGCCTGCCACTCCGGGAACGGGTAGATGCAGTTGACCGGGCACACCGGGAGGCATTTGTCGCAGCCGCTGCACAGCTCGGGGATCACCACGACGTCGATGCCGTGGTTGAAGATCGCGCCGAAGTGAGGTGGGCAATGCCGCAGGCACGCGTCGCAGTTGATGCATTCGAGCATCTCGATCCGCACCGGCGGGTTCTTCCACTTCGGGTTCCGCTGGTGCAGCTCGATGCGTTCGGTCCGGGTTGCGCCCATCGACGGAGTGTACGACGCCGTGCTGTCGGACTCAGGCCGCCGGTTCAGGGGCGCCGACGACCGATGACGCGTACGAACGCGTCGACGATCTCCGGCTCGAAGTGCGTGCCTCTGCCGGCGAGCACGTGGGCGAGCGCGTCGTCGTGCGACCAGGCGTGCTTGTAGACCCGCTTGCTCGTCAGGGCGTCGAACACGTCGGCGACGGTGACGATGCGCGCGCAGCGCGGGATGTCGACGCCGCCGCGGCCGTTGGGGTAGCCGGTGCCGTCCCAGCGCTCGTGGTGGTTCAGCGCGACGACCGAGCCGAGCTCGATCAGGGGCGACGAGCTGCCGGACAGGATCTGCGCACCGATCGTGGTGTGCGTCTTCATCACCTCGAACTCCTCGGGCGTCAGCGGCCCCGGCTTGAGGAGGATGGAGTCCGGCACGGCGACCTTGCCGATGTCGTGCAGCCGGGCTGCGAGACGGATCTGTCCGCACCACGCAGGGTCCTCGCCGAGCTCGAGCCCGATCTCTGCAGACAGATCGCCGACCCGGATGGTGTGCTCGCCGGTGTCGGTGTCGCGGAACTCGGCCATCACGGCCAACCGTTCGAACGTCTCGAGCTGGTGCTCCTCCAGCTCGGTCGTGTGGGCCCGGATGAGCCGTTCGAGCTCGGCGGTTCGCAGACGCAGGATCTCGGATTCGCGTCGGGCGACCGTCGCGATCTCGAGCAGGTCGAGCAGGTCGCGCTCGGCGACCTGGAGGTCACCGGCCGCCAGCGCGTTGTGACCGTGAGCGACGAGCACGTCGATCGTGCCGTCCGATGCGATCGCATCGAAGTTCGGTCGCGCCGATCGTCTGCTTGCCGTCAAGGCGGCGTCGTCCGTCGCGAGGTCGCGGTGGCTCCGGGTCGTGTCGTTGGTGGTGTCGACCGTCATCCGCGTCCTCCCTTCTGTCTCGGGTCGTCGGAGCGGGCGTTCCGCGCGCCACGCCATCGGCAGTGCGACCAGGATAGGGCGCCTTGCCGAAAAGATCACGGATAGTGGCATTCCGGCGAGCTTCACCCCGCTCTGCGTCCGAGCCGCATCCCCTAGATTGAGAGGGAGGACGGGTGGAACGGTGAGCAGCGACGGAATGGTGCAATCGAGGTGACGAAACCGACACGGCATCGCGCCCTGGATCGCTCCGTCGAACGGTCCGCCGTCGCCGCGCTGCTGCCCGTGCTCGCGCTGGTACCGGTGTGGCTGCTGTCGCTGGCGGTGTTCTGGCTGCCGATCCGCGCGTTCTGGCAGGTCCCGTTCTGGTTGTTCGCCGTCGGCCACCTCGCCCTGGTCGTCGTGATGTTCTGGCGGCCGCTGCAGACCGTGCTGGTGATGCGGATGCTGGGCGCGTCGCGGGCGACCCACGACGAAGCCTCCCGACTGGAGCCGGCATGGCGCAGCGTGGCCCAGCAGCTCGGCATCCGCCCGCGCCGCTATGCGCTGGCCGTGCTGCCGTCGGACGAGCTCAACGCCTTTGCCTGCGGCGGCAGCCTGCTGGTGGTCACGTCGTACGCGATCGAGACGCTGCCGCGCGATGAGATGACCGGCGTGCTGGCCCACGAGCTGGCCCACCACCTCGGCTTCCACACCGTGGCTCTGACCCTGCGGCAGTGGCTCAGCCTGCCGATCTTCGTGCTCGCCCGGATCGGCTTCTTCCTGCAGAACGTGGCGGCGGCAGCCACCTCCGCCTTCGTCAGCCACTCGACTGCGTTGAGCGCGGTGGGGCGGTTGATCAGTGGTCTCCTCAACGCGGTCGCGTGGGTGTTCCTCTCCGCGCTGTTGGTCAGCAACCGCATCGCCGGCCGGGTCGAGCGGGGCTCGGAGTTCGAGGCCGATCGACGCGCGGTCGAGATGGGTTTCGGACGGGAGCTCGCGACGGCGCTGCGCCGCGTCGACGCGGCGCACCTCGGCGACGATGCGATCGCGTTGCCCGCGTGGGCGCGCGGGCTGGTGGTCACCCACCCGTCGGCGCGAAGTCGGGTGGTGCGGATCGACGCACTCGTGCGTCGACAGGCCAGCCGCGAGCGCCTCGCCAACTGAGACCTCAGCGGCTGGTGCCGATCGGTGCGACGACAGCGTGGAGGACGGCGATCAGATCGGCAGGGGCGATCTCGATGTCCAGGCCGCGCCGGCCACCGCTGACGAAGATCGTGTCGTACAGCTCGCAGGTCTCGTCGATCGCCGTGGGCAGGTGCTTCTTCTGACCGAACGGGCTGATCCCGCCGACCACGTAGCCGGTGACCCGCTGGGCAACCGTGGGGTCGCACATCTCGGCGCGCTTCGCACCAACCGCCGTGGCCAGCTCCTTCAACGACAGCTGCCCGCTGACCGGCACGATGCCGACGGCGATGTTCGCCGCGGGGACGCCGGGCACCGTGGCGTGTCCCTCGACCTGGGCCAGCAGCGTCTTGAAGACCTGGTCCGGATCGGCGCCGAGCGCCTCGGCGGCGACGGCGCCATAGTTCCGTTCGGAAGGATCGTGGTCGAACTCGTGGATGCGGAACTCGACCCCTGCCTTGGTGAGCAGGAGCGTCGCGGGTGTGCTGGCCACGGTTCTCAACGTAGCGAACGAGCCTCCTATGGTGCATCGATGACCGAGACCGCGCCACAGACCGCTGCGCCCCGACCTCCATCCCCTCACCCGATGGACGGGATCGGGATCGTCGATCTGATGATCGGGTTCCCGAAGAAGAGTGCTGCCGATCACTACAAGTTCCTCGACGGCGCAGTCAAGGACGCCGAGTCGAAGACGATGGCGATGCCCGCGCAGTACATGTTCAAGGGCGTCCCCACCGATGTCGGCGACGACGCCGACACGGTCGACATGCTGCTGGCCGACATGGACCGCTGCGGGGTCGCTCGCGGCATGGTCCACATGGGCTCGGAGGAATCGATCCGTGCGCTGCGCGACCATCCCGATCGGATCATCCCGTGCGCCGACGCCGACCCGACCGACATCGTCGGCAGTGTCCGGCGGATCCGCAAGGCGGTTGAAGAGTGGGGCATCAAGGCGGTCACGTCGTTCCCGTCGGGGTTCGTGCCCCAGGTGCCCGTCAACGACCGGGCCTACTACCCGATCTACTCGGCGTGCGTGGAGCTCGATCTCCCGATCATCATCAACGCGGGTGTGCCCGGGCCGAGGGTGCCGATGATGTGCCAGCACGTCGAGCTGTTCGACGACGTCTGCTACGACTTCCCCGAACTGAAGATCGTGATGCGCCACGGCGCCGAGCCCTGGCAGGCCCTTGCGGTGAAGCTGATGCTCAAGTGGCCCGGGCTCTACTACATGACCAGCGCGTTCGCCCCGAAGCACTACCCGAAGGAAATCATCGCCTTCGCCAACACCCGCGGCATCGACAAGGTGATGTACGCCGGGTACTACCCGATGGGCCTCTCCCTCGACCGGATCGTCGGCGAGCTGCGCAACGTGCCCTTCCGCGACGAGGTCTGGCCGAAGTTCCTCCGCGACAACGCGGTGAGGGTCTTCGCCCTGTAGCCGGCTCTTGCTCGAGATCGCCCCGCGGGGTGAGATCGAGCGGACAGGTCGCCCGATGTCACCCCGTGGGGCCCTGTTGAGCGTGACATTGGCCGTCGCAGCTGCAAGCCGGCCGAAGCACCGCCCCCGTTCAGTGCATGGTTACGGCCGAAGGCCGGCAGGGCCGGAGGCCGGACGGCCGGAGAGCTACATCACGGAGGCGGGGTCGCAGTTGCTGCCGCAGACGGCGACGACGATCCGCTCGCCGGGTTCGGGCACGTAGGCGCCGGACTGCAGGGCGGCCAGCGCGGCAGCACCGCCGGGCTCGACGACGAGGCGCAGCTCGTCCCACAACGAGCGCTGTGCCGCGCGGATCGCGTCGTCGGTGACGACCACCGATTCGTCGACGTGGTGCTGCACGATCGTCCACGCGAGTTCGCCGAGCCGGGCGGTGCCGAGCGAGTCGGCGGCCACCCCGCTGACGCTGACAGAGGTGGGGCCGCCGTGCTCGCGGGCTGCCTTGAGGCACTGGCTGGTCTCCGGCTCGACGCTGACCACGCGACGGCGATCACGCACCCATGCGGCCTGTCCGGCGATGAACCCGCCGCCGCCGGCCGCGACGATCAGGGTGTCGTAGTCGCCGACCTGGTCGTCGATCTCGATGCTCATCGTGCCCTGGCCGGCGATGATCGCAGCGTGCTCGAACGGGTGCACCATCAGCGCGCCCGACGCTGCCTGGCGTTCGACACAGGCCGCATACGCATCGTCGAAGTAGCCGTCGATGACGTTGACGATCGCGCCGAAGCTCTCGATCCGCTCGCGCTTGATCGCCGGGCTCGTCGAGGGCATGAAGATCTCTGCCGGATGCCCGAGCCGGCGGCCGACGTACGCGACGGCCGCACCGTGGTTGCCCCCCGAGGCCGCGATCAGCCCAGCAGCGCCGACCTCGCCATCGGAGGTGGCCAGGAGCGTGCGGTTGACTGCGCCGCGGGTCTTGAACGAACCGGCGTGCTGGAGCAGCTCCAGTTTGAGGGTCACGGGAGCCATCAGTCCGAGCTGCCCGGCGCCGACGTCCAGGACCGGTGTCTCGCGCACATGCAGTCGGATCCGGTCCATCGCCGCAGCGATGTCGTCGGGCTGGACGGCGGGCTCGGACGAGTCGGGACGTGGCACGGCCGCTGACCCTAATGGGACGGGTATCGGTGCGGGCGCAGGAGGCAGTCGTTGGTACCGTGGCGACCATGTCCGAAGCGACCACCCCTGCCCCCGGCGACACTCCCGTCGACATCAAGCCGCGCAGCCGCGACGTCACCGACGGTCCGCAGAAGGCGCCGGCGCGGGCGATGCTGCGTGCGGTCGGCATGACGGACAACGACTGGGGCAAGTCGCAGGTGGGCATCGCCAACGCCTGGAACGAGATCACGCCGTGCAACATGACGCTGCGCAAGCTCGCCGAGAAGGTCAAAGAGGGCGTGCGCGCCGCCGGCGGGTTCCCGATGGAGTTCGGCACGATCACCGTCAGCGACGGGATCAGCATGGGCCACGAAGGCATGCGCGCGTCGCTGGTCAGTCGTGAGGTCATCACCGACTCGGTCGAGTGCGTGATGCATGCCGAGCGGCTCGACGGCTTCGTCGGCCTCGCCGGCTGCGACAAGAGCATCCCGGCGATGCTGATGGCAGCGGCCCGGCTCGACCTGCCGAGCGTGTTCGTCTACAACGGCAGCATCCTGCCCGGCCAGCACAACGGCGTCGCGCTGGACATCACCAGCGTGTTCGAGGCCGTCGGTGCCCACGCACTCGGCAAGATCGACGATGACGAGCTCAGCGCGATCGAGCACAAGGCGTGCCCGGGCGAAGGCGCGTGCGGCGGGATGTTCACGGCGAACACGATGAGCTCGATCGCCGAGGCGATGGGCATGAGCCTGCCCGGCAGCGCCAGCGCGCCGGCGGTCGATCGCCGGCGCGAGGACGACGCGGTGTTGGCCGGCGAGGCCATCGTCAACCTGCTCCGCCTCGGCATCACCGCCCGCCAGATCATGACCAAGGAGGCGTTCGAGAACGCGATTGCCGTCACCAGTGCGCTCGGCGGCAGCACGAACGCGGTCCTGCACCTGCTCGCGATCGCCAACGAGGCCGGCGTCGAACTGGAGCTCGAGGACTTCAACCGGATCGCCGCCAAGGTGCCGCACATCGCCGACATGAAGCCGGGCGGCAAGTTCCACATGAGCGATCTCGACCGTGTCGGCGGGGTGCCGGTCGTGCTCAAGCACCTCCTGGATGCCGGCCTCCTCCATGGCGACGTGATGACGGTGACGGGCAAGACGATGGCGGAGAACCTCGCCTTCCTCGATCCGCCGGCGCCGGACGGCGTCGTCGTCTACCCCCTCGACCAGCCGCTGCACGAAGAGGGTGGCATCAACATCCTCACCGGCTCATTGGCTCCGAGAGGATCCGTCGTCAAGGTGGCCGGCCTGACCAAGGAGCAGAAGCTGTTCGAAGGCCCCGCTCGCGTGTTCGACGGTGAGGACGGCGCGATGGCGGCGATCCTCAGTGGGTCGATCCAGCCGGGCACGGTGCTCGTCATCCGCTACGAAGGTCCGAAGGGCGGACCCGGCATGCGCGAGATGTTGGCGATCACGGGCGCGCTCAAGGGCGCCGGCCGAGGCTCGGACTGCGCGCTGATCACCGACGGCCGTTTCAGCGGCGGCACGTGGGGCTTCTGCATCGGCCACGTCGCGCCCGAGGCGGTCGACGGCGGTCCGATCGCCTTCGTCGCCGACGGCGACATCATCCGTGTCGACGTCCACAACTTCAGCCTCGACCTCCTCGTCGACGACGACACGCTGGCAAGCCGCAAGCAGGGCTGGACGGCGCCTCGGAACAACTACCCGAGCGGTGTGATGGGCAAGTACGCCAAGCTCGTCCAAGGCGCCGAGACCGGGGCCATCACCAACACGCTCTGAACGCGACGATGCCGGACAGCGGTGGCTGCCCGGCATCGAGGCCATCGGGGGAGATGGGCGTCACGCAGCGGCGCTGGACACCACGGTGTCGAAGCGGCTGGACGCGCCCGCCCAGTCGGTCATCTGGGTGAAGTTCTCCGCCCAGGCGGCCTTGTCGTTGCGGTAGTCGACGTAGTAGGCGTGCTCCCAGCCGTCGGCGGCGAGGATGGGGGTGGAGCCGAGCAGCATGGCCCCGTCGTGGTTCTGGACCTGCACGATCTGCAGCTCGGCCGCGATCGGTTCGAAGACGAGCAGCGCCCATCCCGACCCCTGGATCGTGGTGAGCGCGCCCTTGAACCGCTCGTGGTACTTGTCGACCGAGCCGAAGGCCTTGTCGATCGCTTCGGCCAGTGCACCGCTCGGGCGTTGCTCCATCTCCGGAGACATGCTGTCCCAGAACAGGGTGTGCAGCCCGTGTCCGGAGACGTTGAACGCCAGCGCCCGTTCGAGCCCGGCGATCTGCCAGGTCTCGGCCGAGGCCAGCCGCTCGACCGTCTCGTTGGCCGCCTTCACGTAGGCGGCGTGGTGCTTGTCGTGATGCAGTTCCATCGTCTCCGGCGACAGGTGCGGCGCGAGTGCGTCGTACGCATACGGGAGCGCGGGGAGGGTGTACGTCATGGAAAGATCCCTTCAGGGTCGAAGTGGCGGCTCAGGCGCGTGCCGTGACGACATCTCGCTCCACGTCGAGGACATCGACATCAAGCCAGTTCTGCTCGTTCACGTCGGTAGCAGTGTGCACCGATTCGACGCCTTTGAGTTGCCCGAGGCGGGCAAGTGCGAGCCGTTTGTTGTGCCAGTCGGCGGGCGTCTCCAGCACGACGATGCCGTCCCGCACGCGGAGGTCGTGGATCGACGGATCGGCACGCAGGATCGGATCGCACGAGAGCGATGCCCGGACCCGAGCCTCGAGCTTGAGATCGCTGGGGCTCGGTCGAGTGGCGGGCATCGCTGCACGCTTGGCGAACTTGGCCCAGCGTCCGATGTCGCGCCGGTTCGACCACGCTGCCGCAATGATCATCGAGCGATAGACGGGCTTGAGCGGCTTGCGCAGTGTCTTCAACATGCGGTCACCGAGCCTTGCTGGTTCGACCGTTGGAGGAGCGGGCAGCGCGGCCCGCAGTGCTCTTCAAGAGCGTCGATCGGGCAGCGCCGATCTCGGTGGTCGTGCCTGCATTGCTGAGTCCGCCGGCGTAGTCCTCGAGGTGCGACCGGACGAACCAGTGGTACTGCTCCAGCTCCGCCGTCTGACCGATCAACATGTCCTGGGTCACCGGATCCGGCTTGTCGGTGGCCTCGATGGCGTCACGGTGGCTCTCGATCACCTTGCGGTAGACGAGATCCAAGGCAGCCAAGTGGGCTTGCGCGTCGGCACGGCCGAGGTCGTAGTCGTCCCAGTTCCGATTGGCCACGATGAAGCCCGGCAGTCCGCTCGGCACGCCGCCGAGCGTCGCGATCCGCTCAGCCGTCGTGTCGATCATGACCTGCACGCCGGCGTACTGCGGATCGAGCATCAGGTGGACGCCGATGAAGGAGGGTCCGACCACGTTCCAGTGGATGTGCTTGAGGGTCAGGCTCAGGTCGACGAGCGCACTGAGCCGTTCCTGCAGGATGTCGACGACGGTCGCGCCGTCCTTGGCCGAAAGGCCGGGAGCGGTGAAGGATGCGTTGCGAGTCGATGAGACCGCTCCGAGCGTGCGCTTGGAGGCGGTCCTCGAGGTGGTGGTTGTAGAGCCTTTGCCGGCCATGACGTGTCCTTTGCCGCCCGTGATGACGGGCGTCTGTCAGAGGAATGAACTCTTGACAGGTGCCCCGACCTGGTCCGCACCAAACACTCGACGCCGAGATGCGAGCCGATCTACACGAACTCGGTGAGATCTTCCGGGTTGATCTGGCCGCGCAGCTGCTCGAGGCCGGCCTTGAGCAGACGGCCGACGTGAACCTGGCTGGTGCCGACGTGCTCGGCGATCTCGGCCTGGCTCATCTGCTCGAAGAATCGGAGGTACAGGATCATCCGGCTGCGGCCGGGAAGTGTCTCCAGCAGCTGGCGGATGGCCGTCGCGTCCACAGCGCGGCCGAGCTCGCGGTCATCCTGAGCCAACCCGCGATGCGACTCGGGCGCCTGCTCGCCGCCGCGGGCCGGTGCGTCGAGCGACGACGTCCGGTATGCCGCCGAGGCCTCCATCGCTTCGAGCACGGTGTCCACGCTGAGCTGGAGATGGGTGGCGATCTCGGCGACGCTGGGCGAGTGACCGAGGTCGTGCTGCAGCTGCTCGATCGCCTTGGTGATCAGCGGTTTGAGCTCCTTCGCGCTGCGCGGAACGCGCAGGCTCCAGGTGTGGTCGCGGAAGTAGCGGCGGACCTCTCCGACGACAGTGGGCATCGCGAACGAGACGAAGTTGGTGCCCATCTCCGGATCGAAGCGATCGGCCGCCTTGACGAGGCCGAGCGAGGCGACCTGGACGAGGTCGTCGTAGGCTTCGCCGCGCTGGTCGAACCGGCGCGCGACGGTGCGCGCGATCCATGCATGCTCGACGATGATCTCGTCGCGAAGCCGTTCGTCTCCGGTCTCGCGGAGGGTGCGGAACCGTTCGCGGAGGGCGTCCTCGTCCGCGGGCGAGTGCTGGGTGGTCATCGTGGCCACCGGCTCAGGACGACGCGGCGGACGATGCCTGCGGGGCGAGGTGCTTCACGATCCGCAGAAGGATCCGATCGTCCGTGGATGCGATCTGGTGCTCGTCGGCAACAGCGTCGAGCACGGCGGTGGCAAGAGCGAGGTCGTTGCGGCCGAGGTTCGTCGCACCTGATGGGGTGCTGGCCTCGACCGAGAAGGCCTCGGCGGTGGTCTCGAACCGAAGCGTGATCGCTGCCCGGTTGCCGCTCTGGATCAGCACGGTGATCATCTCGCTGACGGCGATCTTGATGTCGTCGATGTCATCGACGCTCATGTCCGACAACGACGCGATCGAACTGGCCGTCAAGCGGCCGACACGAACCATGCTGGCGACGGGTGGCAGGACGAGGGTGACGGGTCCGGCGTCGATGGTCGAGGCAGTCACGACACTGGTTCCGGCTCGACGGTGAACTGCTCGGTCGTGCCCGTGATGCTGAGCAGTCGGAGCACGCCGGCCGAGGGGTTGCGGAGCACGACCGACGTGCTGCGGGCCTCCGCGCGACGGCTGGCGGCGAGCAGGCTGCGCAGCCCGGAGGAGTCGATGAACTCCACGGCAGCGAGGTCGATCACGACGGGGTTCGCGTTCTCGACCCGCAAGATCGCGGTGTCCAGCAGGGGACCTCCCGCGAGGTCGATGTCGCCTTCGGCGACGACCACGCCATCCGGGTCGAGCAACACCCGGATCGACTCGTTCTTCCCGATCTCTTCCATGTCCTGGATCTCCAATGTGTTCCCATCTCGACATCGCGTCACGTCGCCGCGCACGGTGACCGTACCCCGGCGTACAACGCTCTGTGGCCCCTACCCACTGTCGCCGGCGCGCAAACCTGGAACTGCCGCGCCAACAATTGATTGCTGTGCACAACATGTTTACGTGCGGGGCACGCAGGGCATACAGTTCCGCGTGCACGAAATGTCGCCGGGCTCTGAATCCGATCGCCTGGTGCTCCCCGGGTACCTGGAAACGTCGGCCGAGCGCGAGCACCGCAGCCGGCCCTCGCCGTGGTCGCAAGTGCCGTGGCGGACCATCATCGGCACGGTGGCCGTCGTGGTGGCGACGTACGTCGCCGGCGTCCTCATCCTGGCGTCGGTGCGGATCATCGCCTGGGTCGCGGTGGCCGGGTTCTTCGCGATCGTGCTGGCCCCGCTGGTCCGTCGCGTGCAACGACGGGTCGGCGACCGACGCACCCTCGCCACGGCCATCGTCGTGTTCTCGACGTTGTTGAGCCTGCTCGGGGTGCTCGCGCTGTTCATCATCCCGGTGCGGACCCAGGCGATCAACATCCTCACCGACCTCCCCGGAACCGTGACAGATGCGGCGCAGGGCAAGGGCCCGGTCGGCAACCTCGTCAAGAAGCTGCACCTCGAGTCGCTCGTGCGCGACAACCAGACCAAGCTCAGCAATGCCGCCAAGCGGCTCAACGATTCGGCGCTCGACACGGCCACCACCGTGCTCAGCGGCGCTCTGGCGTTCGTGACCATCACCCTGATCACGTTCCTCTTCCTGAGCCAGAGCGCGGCAATGGGTCGCGCGATCACCAACGTCATCCCACCCCGAAGACGCACCTCCGTCAAACGCATCGCGGTCGAGGCCGCCGGCGCAGTCAGCGGCTACGTGATCGGCAACCTCTTGGTCAGCCTCGTCGCCGGCATCGCGGCCTTCATCTGCCTGGTGTCACTCGGCGTGGCCAGCCCGATCGTGCTCGCCCTGTTCGTGGCCTTCGCCGACTTGATCCCGCTCGTCGGGGCGACCATCGGCGCGGCCATCTGCGTGTTGGCGGCGTTCCTCCACACGCCCACGGCGGGCATCGTCTCGCTGATCTTCTTCGTCGTCTACCAGCAGATCGAGAACGGACTGATCTACCCGTGGATCATGGCCCGCAAGGTCAACGTCAACCCGTTGGTGGTCCTGCTCAGCGTGTTGGTCGGTGTCGAGCTGTTCGGCATCCTCGGCGCGCTGTTGGCAGTCCCGGCCTCGGGGGCTCTCCAGGTGATCATCAAAGCCGTCCGCCAGGAGCACCAACGCGAGCAGCTGCTGTTGCCCGACACCATGACCCATCCAGTGGACGCGCCGGCGCAGTGACGCACGTGCGGACGGCGCAAACGGATCTCACCCACGACGTCGAGGCGCCTCGCGTGGGTCGACGATTCGTCACCTCCGTGTTGGCCAAGTGGGGCATCGCCTCGGGCGCAGTCGAGCGAGCCCAGCTGCTCGTCAGCGAACTGATCTCCAACGCTGTCCTGCACGGTGCCGGTCCGGTGCGGCTCATGCTGGCCGAGGTCGAAGGCGGGCGGTCGGTGCGCATCGAGGTGTGCAATCGCGGCTCGGGCCAGCCTCGGATGCGGGTCGCGCACCCCGACGATCTGTCCGGTCGCGGGCTGCAGCTGGTCGATCAGCTGTCCCGCGGGTGGGGCAGTTCCAACGTCGATGGCGAGACCAGCGTCTGGTTCGAAGTCCAGATCGACGCATCCGCATGAGTACGGGGCGTGGTCGCCGCGACGACTGAACGGCTGAGCTCCGGATGGGAACCGGGTGACGACGCTGCTCCGGGAACGGGGACGGCGGGGGCGGGGCGCGACCGAGAACGCCACGGTTGGGGGCTGCCCACCATGTTCGGGCGCAACCTGCCCCTCAGCATCGTCGCCGCCATCCTCGTCGTTGGCCTCGGCACCACGGTGGTGCTGTTCACCCAGGCCGAGCGGATCGCTGAGCGTCAGGAGGCTTCGTTGGCGAGTCGTGCCAGTCGCGCCCTGCAGTCCGTCGCCGGCAACGTCGTGTCCTCCTTCGGCGGTGCGTCGGCCGTCGTCGCGCCCGATGGCGGCGTTACGGAGGAGACGTTCGACAGCTACGCGTCGGGCGTGGTCGACACGACGCTGCTCCCGGTGCTGGCGTACGTCGAGGTGCTCACCTCCACCCAGCGAACGGCGTTCGAGGCCGAGATCGGCCACAGCGTGAACGCGGCGAGCGCGTCGGGGCTCGTCCCCAGCCCGAAGGCGGCCACCTACCTCGCCGTGCGCTACGTCTTCCCCGCGAACTCGACCTCGACCAAGGTGATCGGTTTCGACATCGCGTCGGATCCCATTCGCGCCGCGGCGGCGGCGAACGCAGTGGCGACGGGAAGCACGACGTTCTCGGCACCGATCACGTCGCAACCCAGCGGCCAGATGGCGGTGTTCGCAGTCAGGCCGGTGTACCGGCCGGGCATGCCGCTGGCCACCGATGCAGAGCGTGCTGCGGCGTTCGCGGGCTACGTGTCCTCACTCGTGCCGTCGTCGACGATGCTCGGCGCGATCGCGGCGCAGCTGCCCAGCACCGCGCGCATCAGCATCACCGATGGCGGCCGGCAACTCGCGGCGACCACGGACCTTCCCCGGCACGGACACCAGGTGGTGGTCACCGGATCCGGTCGGCCGTGGACGATCGTGATCGAGTACCACGAGGCCGATCTCCACTCGGCGTGGCTGAGCCTGGCCGCGACGCTGCTGCTGGCTGCTGCTGTCGGTGTCTCCCTGTGGCGGAACCGGCGTCAGACCGCGGAGCTGCGCGCCGCCGCGCAGAGCGTGCGGCAGCTGGGCGAGCTCAGCGGTCGGCTCGCCGTCGCTGACACCCACGAAGACGTGATCGATGTCGTCCTCCGCGCTGCCGGCGTGTCCGTTCGGGCGGCCACCGTCACGGTCGCCTTCCCGTCTTCGGACGGCTCCCTGTTGCGGCTCACCCGGGCAGGCGTTCACGCTGCGGACGGTTCCGCCGACGAGCCGGTGCGGCTCGAGATCGTCACCTCGGAACCGTCACTGGTGGCCGATGCGTGGAACACCAAGACCGCCGTGGTGGTCAGCGACGAAGCCGGCTTCCGTGGCCTGTACGCGGATGGCGCGCCGGAGCGCGCTGCGCGCGGCGTCGGTTCCGCTGCGGCGCTGCCGCTCCGGCGTCCTGACGGCGAGATGCTCGGCGTCCTCGCCTGGGAATGGCCGACCGTGAACCGGTTCCCCGACAGCACCCGCTCCACTCTGCAGGCCACTGCCGACCTCGTCCAGCAGAGCGTGCAGCGCGCCGATCTGCACGAGCAGCGCTGGAACTCGGCATCGGCCCTGCTGACGCTGAGCCAGCGGCTGTCGGTCGCGCGCACGACGCGCCAGATCGCAGACGCGGCGATCGGGGCCGGGCCGGCGGCGGCCGGTGCCGACTACGTCGGCGTCGGCTTCTTGAACGAGACGGGCACGGCATTCGACCTCTACCACCCCGCGGGCGGCGAGATGACCAATCTCCCGATCAGCTCGAACGGGCCACTCATGGCCGTGCTGCGGCGCGGCCAGCCGCTCGAGTTCTACGACCGCCGCCAGATCGAGCAGTTCACCGAGCTCGCCGAACTGGTTTCGGTCGACATGTCGCGCCTCGTGTGCATCCCGCTCGTCGACTCCGACGGCCACCTTCGCGGCGTGCTCGCCTTCGTCTTCCTCAAGCGCTCGGCGAAGCGCCCGCAGCCCGATGTCGGGCGCCTCGCAACGATCGCCGATGTGACCTCCCAGACCGTCGAGCGGGCGATGCTCTACCTCCACGAGCACGAGCTCGTCGTCAACCTGCAACGCCAGACGCTGGCCGACCTGCCCGACGTCGAGGGACTCGACATCGCTGCTCGCTACCTCCCGTCGTCGACCACGTTGGGTCTCGGCGGCGACTGGTACGACGTCTACGTCCTCGACGACGGCCGGATCGGTGCAGTGATCGGAGACGTGTCGGGTCATGGCATCGACGCGATCGCCGACATGACCGAGTTCCGAACGACCATCTCGACCCTGCTGCGCACGATGCCGGATCTCGGTCTGATCTCGTCGGTGTCGTCCTCGCTGCTGCGCGACGACGCCAGCGACGACGTTCGCTTCGCCACGGCAGGGCTGATGATCATCGACCGAGCCGAGGGAACGTTGGCGTACGTGCGGGCCGGCCACCCGCCGATGTTCGTCCGCCGTCCCGACGGCGAGATCCTGGTCCTCGAGGCCGGCGGTGGCGGCCCGATCGGGATGGCCCGCGAGTCCGTGGTGGTCCAGTGGGTCGACCTCGCGCCGGGCTCCGTCGTCGTCGCCTACACCGACGGGCTGGTGGAGCGACGCGAGGAGTCGATCGACGATGGGCTGGCCCGGCTCAGCCGCGCGCTCGCCGAGTGCGGCGGATTCGGCGCCGAGCAGATCGCCGACCACCTCGTCGAGCGGTGTCTCGGCACACGCCAGACCGCCGATGACACCGCGCTGCTCGTGATCGTCGCCGGCCAGCGGGTGGCCCGATCGGCGGAGGTGGACTGATGGCCGACAAGCTGGCCGAGTACCAGCGGATGCGCGACTTCTCGGCCACGCCAGAGCCTGCCGGCCACGTCGTCGAGAACACCTCCGGACGGCTCCGGTTCGTCGTCCAGCGCCATCGCGCCACTCGGTTGCACTACGACCTCCGCCTCGAGATCGACGGCGTGCTCGTCAGCTGGGCGGTGCCGAAGGGCCCGAGCCTCGACCCGAAGCGGAAGGCGCTCGCAGTGAAGGTCGAGGATCATCCGTATGCGTACGGATGGTTCGAGGGCAACATCGGGAGCGGCTATGGCAAGGGCGATGTGGTCCTGTGGGACGACGGCTGGTGGGAGCCGGATCCGGCGTACCCGGAGAGCGCAGATCCTGCCAAGGCCGTGGCGGCCGGCGAGCTGAAGTTCGTCCTGCACGGCCACAAGCTGCGCGGTCGGTACGTCATCGTCCACACCGGCGGCCGTAGGAAGGCGGGTGGCGCCGCGCCGAGCAAGAACGACGACGACCAGTGGTTGCTGATCCACAAGAACGACGACGACGCGGTCGAAGGCTGGGATCCCGAGGACCATCCGCACTCGGTGCTGAGCAACAGGACCAACCCGGACATCGTCGAGGGCACGCCTGGCCGTTGGACCGCGCCGACCAAGGCGGAGCTCCAGGCGCTCGACGCGATCAAGGACAAGGGCCAGTGGACCGTGGCAGGCGAGACCACGCTGCTGACCAACCTCGACAAGGTGTTCATGCCCGGCCGCGCGGGTGCTGCTGGTGCGACGGCCGCGCCGATCACAAAGCGCGACATCATCCGCTACTACGCCCAGATCGCGCCGTGGATGACGCCATACCTCGCCGGCCGACCGGTCAACTTGAACCGCTTCCCCGACGGCATCGTCGGCGCGAAGAAGGGCTTCTGGCACAAAGCCGTGCCGACCCACGCGCCGGACTTCATCCGCCGCTGGCCGAACCCGCGGGCGAGCACCGGCGAGACCCGCGACTACATGCTCGTCGACGGTGCGCCGGCGTTGGTGTGGGCTGCCAACTTCGCAGGCATCGAGATCCACCCGTGGACGTCGACGGCGGCCAACCCCGAGCAGCCGTCGTATGCGCTCGTCGACATCGACCCGGGTCCGTCGACGACCTGGGACGAAACCCTCACCCTGGCCCGGCTGTTCCGTGTCGCGATGACGCAGCTCGACCTCGTCGCCCGACCGAAGGTGACCGGGCAGCGTGGCATCCAGATCTGGATCCCGATCCGCTCCGGGTACACCTTTCACGACACGTCGAAGTTCGTCGAAGCTCTGTCTCGCACGGTCGGACGGGTCGTGCCTGAGCTCGTCAGCTGGCAGTGGCACAAGAACGAACGGCGCGGCCTGGCGCGCTTGGACTACACCCAGAACCAGATCAACAAGACGCTCGTGGCCCCGTACAGCCTGCGGCCGGCGGCGGGTGCGCCGGTGTCCGTGCCGCTCGAGTGGGACGAGCTCGACGATCCCAAGTTGCGGCCCGACCGGTGGACGATCCGCGATGTGCTGCCCCGGTTGGCCAAGGTGGGCGACCCGTTCGTGGCCATCGTCGGCGTCGAGCAGGACTTGCCGGCACTCTGATTGGGTATTGTCTGCGCATGGCGCGCCCGGTGTGGACAGGTTCGATCAGCTTCGGAATGGTCTCCATCCCGATCCGTCTCGTCCCGGCGGTCCGCAAGAAGAGCATCTCGTTCAACCAGCTCGACGATCAGACCATGTCGCGCATCCGCTACCGCAAGGTCAGCGAGGCCACCGGTGAAGAGGTGTCGCAGGAGCACATCGTCAAGGCGTTCGACATGGGCGCCGAGAACTACGTGCTCGTCACCGACGACGACCTCGCCCCGCTCGCCCCGGCGAAATCGAAGGAGATCGGCCTCGAGGTCTTCGTGCCCACCGACGATCTCAACCCGCTCATGTTCGACGCCTCGTACCTCATCATCCCCGACAAGACGCCGAAGCCGTATGCGTTGCTCGCCACCGCGATGGCGGGTTCGGGCCGGGTCGGCATCGGCCGGTTCGTGATGCGCCAGAAGGAGTACCTCGCGGCCGTCCGGTCGGACGGCACGTATCTCACGCTGTCGACCCTCGTCTTCCCCGACGAGCTCGTCGACATCGGCACGGTCGAAGGCTTCGAGACGCTCGACGATGTCGACATCTCCGACAAGGAGCTGCTGATGGCGAAGTCGCTGGTGGAGGCGTTGAGCGAGGACTTCCAGCCGGCCGACTACCGCGACGAGTACCGCCTCGCGGTCGAACAGATCATCGAGCAGAAGGCAGCCGGCAAGGTGCCGGTCTTCGAGGACGCCCCTGCGGCGAAGGCGACGGTCATCGACCTCGCGTCAGCGCTGGAAGCCAGCCTGCGCGACGCCAAGGAAGCTCGCGCCGGTCATCCCTCGGCCACCAGTCTCACGGCAGCGCATGGCGGCAAGCCCGGGGCCAAGAAGGCCGCTGCGAAGAAGGCCGCTCCGGCCAAGTCCGCCGCCAAGAAGGCCGCAGCCCCGAAGCCCGCAGTGCGGGCCCGCAAGTCCGCCTGACCCGAAAGGTCGAACCCGATCGAACCCTGATGGATCGACCGGCCGCCGTCCGGCGGATCCATCGGGGTTGTGAAGTTCCCCCGCTTCGTCACGTGGAGATTCACGAAGTGCGTCGACGAGGCACGGTCCGGGTCAGGGCCAAAACCGCTCAGCGGTTGTCAGGTTCGACCTCGGAGCAAATCCGCCGCACCCTGCGGCGAAAATCCTCCGAGAAACGGACGGAGGTGACCGGCCTCGCAGCCGAAGAACGCCAGAGCATCGCCCCCGTCCATTGCGGGGTTCCCGGCCACTGCAGCGCAGGGGACGGTCAGGCGCCGGGGAGCGTGGTCCAGGCAGAGATCGCGACGAGGGCGTTGCCGGCGTCGAGTGCGTAGACCCGCACTCGCGACGGGCCGGCAAGGGTCGGGCCCTCGACATCGGCCGGGCGGTCGATCCCGCCGAGCACGACGCCGAGGTCGGCGCCGGTCCAGCCCCACACCGGGGTGCCATCGGCGGTCTGGACGACGAGCAGGTAACTCGCTGCTCCGGCCGGGGCCACCCATGCAAACGTCGGCCGGGCAGGGTCGGCGCCACCGACGGTGACGTCGAGTGCGTCGATCCCCGGCAACTGCTGGAGCTTGTCCGGTGGCGTGGTCGTGGTCGTGGCGGTCGGCGCGTCCGTGGACGGCGTGGCTGCCGCCACCGTCGTGGCCGGCGCGGTCGCAGCGGTCGTGATCACCGACGGCGCAGTGGTGTCCGCTGTCGTCTCTGCCGTCGCGTCGACCGTGGTCGAGTCGCTGGCTGCTGTCGTGACGACCGTGTCCGGCGACGAAGCGGCAACGCCGGCGCTGGTCGGCGGAACGGTCGAGGTCGATGCTGACTTGGGGGCATCGCTGCCGCAGCCGGCGAGCAGGATCGCGATGGTGACGATCGTTGACATGAGTGGGGTGCGGTGCCTCATCACAGGCCTTCCAGTGCGGTTGCGGCGGCGTCGGAGATGTCGGTCCAGCCGAGCGAATCGGCGCTGATCGCGATCAGCTGGATGTCGGTCTTGGCGCCACTGGCGATCGCCGTGTCCAGCAGCGATTGGGCCTTGGCCTGCAGCTGGCCCTCGATCGGATCGTCGATCGACGGCAGGTTGCCGGTGCGCAAGCCGGCCGAGACGCCGGCGCGCAGGTCTTCGGCGGTGGTCGAGCTGGAGTTGGCGAGCGCACCGAGCAAGCGCTGCACGGTGCCGGCCAATGGCGATGCCCAGTCGCCGCGGCGGACCGAGCTGCAGGCGTCGTTGCGCGGTCCCGAGACCGCGTAGTGCTCGGCGTCGATCAGCACCTGTTCGAGCGCGTCGGCATCGAAGGTGCCGTCCGCCAACCACGTGCTGATGATCTTCTCACCGCGCTCGTCGATGTCAGCCAGCGCCTGGTCGGTGGCGCCGGTGTCGGCGCCCGTGTAGGTCGCTGACCAACTGCCCTGGAACCTGCTGACGCTGACGCCGGCCGCCTGCGCGGCATCCTTGAACTCCTGGGCCCACGTGCCGCTGGCCAGAGTGCACGACGAGCTGGTGATCACGAGGACGGAGCTGACGAGGTC
>JAOBWQ010000473.1 GCA_025463425.1 Ilumatobacteraceae bacterium
GGCCGCAACCCGGCGAACAGATCGAGCTCACTCATCGTCCAGTCCTCCCTCACGAAGATCGTCGAGCTGCCGGCGCAACCGGTGCAGGCGCGAGCGCACCGTGCCGACGGGAATCGACATCGCCGCAGCGATGTCGGCGTACGGCAGGTGCTCCCACGCATACATGGTCAACAGATCGCGATCGTCCGCCGGCAGATCGGCCACCTGTCGCAGGAGGCGCTCGACCTCCACTTCGGCGTCGAGCCGACCGTCGACGTCGAGGAGTGGGTCGGGGCCGGGAACCGCCACGGCGTGGTGTCGAGCGAGGGCCGCAAGGCAGCGCTGCTCGGACCGCCAGTGATGGCGGAGGACGTTGTTGGCGATGCCGAACAGCCATCCTCTCGCGCCGCCGCGCTCGAGCGAGTACGCGGCGAAGCGATCGAGCGCGATGACGAACGCCTCGCTGACGACGTCGGCAGCGTCGTCGGCGCCGACTCGCCGTGCGGCGTACCGGAAGATCGCGTCGGCGTGGGCGTCGAACAGCCGCCCGACCTCGGCGCGGGTCATCGCGTTCGCGCCGCAATCCTCCGGCGCCACGACACGATCCACGTCAGATACTTGCCCGCAGCACCACCCCGAGTTCACGCCGAGCCGTGGCCGTCGTCGCGAGCGTCGCAAATACCCTTGGCGGGACCGTCTGGCTATGATCGATCCCGTGATCGCAGTCATCTTCCACTTCTGGCTCGGCCTGATCCTGCTCCTTGCCGGTGGCGCCGCAGTCGTCGGTCTCATCGGCGGCTACATGAAGTCGGTGACCGCCGCGAAGTACCCGAACGGCAAGCAAAAGCGCGAGGACTGAGCGCCGCTCGTGCCGGGTCCCGTCGACTGGAACCGTGCCGAGCGGATTGCGATCGCGGTCGCCCGACGCCAACCCGGCGGCGGTGACGCGGAGACATTGGGATCCACGGACTTCGCCGCGGTCGCGCGCCTCGCCGAGGATCGCGTCGAGGCCGAGACCGGTCTGCGGTCGCTGCTCGGCGACGCAGAGATCCGCGTCGTCGACCGCGCCGGCTGGATCCGCGCCAACATCGCATCGTTCCGCACCCTGCTCGAGCCCGTGCTCACCAAGTGGGTCGGCGGATCCAAGCCGGGCCGGTCGTGGACCGGTGTGCCCCGTGCGGTGAGCGCGCAGGTGGCGGGTGCGGAAGTCGGGGTGATGCTCGGCTGGATGAGCGCCCGCGTCCTCGGCCAGTACGACGTGCTGCTCGGCAGTGCCCACGGTGCCTCGGGCGATGGCGCGGTGTACCTCGTCGGACCGAACATGGCCACGCTCGAACGCCGCTTCGGGTTCGATCCAGAGGAGTTCCGGCTCTGGGTCACCTTGCACGAGCTGACCCATCGGGCCCAGTTCACCGGCGTGCCGTGGATGCGCGACCACTTCCTCGGCCTGGTCCACGAGACCCTGAAGCTGGCCGATCCCGATCCCGGCCGGATGCTCGAGGCGATGCGCGACGCCATGCGCGACCGCGATGCAGCCAAGCAGCGCCTGCGCGACGGCGGCCTCGTGGCGATGGTGTCGACGCCCGCGCAACAAGCCGTGTTCCACAGCGTCGCCGGCCTGATGTCGTTGCTCGAAGGCCACGGCGACGTCGTCATGGACCGTGCCGGCGGCGACCTCGTGCCGTCAGCGCAGCGATTTTCGCAGGTGCTCGCCGAACGTCGCCAACGCGCCAACCCGATGGCCAAGGTGGTCCAACGCCTCATCGGCCTCGAAGGCAAGCTCAACCAGTACGCGGCCGGCGAGCAGTTCATCGCTGCGATCGAAGCGGCCGGCGGCGAGCGGGCGATCGACCACTGCTGGACCAGCGCCGAGAACCTCCCGTCGCTCGACGAGGTTCGCGCGCCGGGCCTGTGGCTCGAACGGATGGGCATCGAGCCCGCGCTGAGCGCGTGACCACCGCCGTGGGATCCCCCAGCGGGTTGGTGAGCGTCCTGCTGGCGCGATGCCCGCAGCTCCGTTCCGGCGAACCTGTCGACTGCGCTGTGTCGGGCGGGCCGGACTCGATGGCGCTCCTCGCGCTCGCCTCGGCGGCCGGATGCCTGGTCACCGCGGTGCACGTCGATCACGGCCTACGCGACGGCTCGGCGTCTGAGGCCGAGATCGTCGAGACGGCTGCTCGGCGGTTCGGTGCCCACTTCCGCGGCGCGACCGTCCAGGTCCCCGCCGGACCCAACCTGGAGGCGCGCGCCCGAGCGGCCAGGTATGCCGTGCTCGGTCCCGACGCGCTCACCGGCCACACCGCCGACGACCAGGCCGAGACGATGCTGCTCAACCTCCTGCGCGGTGGGGCGCTCAACGGTCTCGGCGGGATGCGTCCGCATCGTCATCCGCTCCTCGGCGTGCGCCGGCACGAGACCCATGAGCTGTGCGAGGCGTTGCACATCGATGTCGTCGACGATCCGAGCAACCGGCTCCCCGTGCACCTCCGCAACCGGGTGCGCAGCGAGTTGTTGCCATTGATGGAGGCGCTGGCCCGGCGCGATCTCACGCCCATCCTGGCGCGACAGGCCGACGTGTGGCGCGACGACGCCGACCTGCTCGACGCGCTGGCTGCGGAGATCGATCCCACCGACGCGATCGCCCTCGCGGCGGCGCCGGTTGCCCTCGCCCGGCGGGCCGTGCGGACCTGGCTGACGCTGGAGCATCCGCCCGATCTCGCCACGGTCGAGCGCGTTCTGGCCGTCGCTCGAGGAGAGGCGGCCGGCTGTGAGACCAGCGACGGTCGACGAATCACCCGACATCGTCAGCGTCTCTCGCAGGATCGAGCCCCACTCGGCTAGCCTTGCCAGCCGATGTCCTGCCGTGCTCTCGCTCCCTCCGTGGCCCGTTCCACCGCCGAGGTGGGCTGATGCCTCCACGTCTGCGGGGCAAGTGGGCGCTCGGCATCACGCCGCGCAACTTCACGTGGGTGCTCAAGGACAAGCTCGCTGTCTGCGAGCGTCCGGGCGGCTACGGCGACAACCACCGGCGCGTCCGCCGCCAGGAAGAGATCATCTGGATCCGTGAGAACGGGTTCGGCTGCCTCATCTCGATCATCCCGGCGCCGCACAACCTGCACAACTACGAAGAGCTCGGCGTGAACTACCGCCATCGGCCGTTCACCGGTGACGACCTGGCCGTGTGGCTCAAGTCGTTCTACGTGGAGCTGAAGGCCTTGCTCGACGCCGGCACCAAGGTGATCGTGCACAACGAAGAGGTCGGCGACAAGATCATCGGGATCATGGGCGGCTACATCCGCTGGAGTGGCCTGGTCGAGGACAGCTCGCAGGCCATCATGATCACCGAGCGCATCGCGGAGCGTCAGCTCGACCCCTTCGCCCGTGAGGTCATCCTCATGGCCCACACCCTGCGCTGACCTCGCCCACTGACCGGTTCTGAGGGCGGGATCCGTTCTGGGAGGTTTTTCGACGCAGCGTGCGGCCGATCCCCTCCCAGATGGCTGAGACTCACCGGATCGGGAGCCAGAGCTGCTGTGGCGCCGGGTGGGTCAGCCCGAGGTCTCGGACGCGACGTTCGACGACCAACTCGATGTCGTGGCACACCGCCGCCGGCGAACGGGTGGCGGCGAATCCGAGGTACATGATCTCCCACGCCTGCTGCGCGGCGCGGATGTCGCTCGTGCGATGAACGTCGGGTCCGACGATCGCGACAGGCGCCCCAATGGTGACAGGTGATGTGGGTCGTATCGGGAGGTCGCACGAGCCCGTCGATCTGCAGCAGTGCGGCCGCCGTGCGATGCGACGCCGCTGCACGGACCCCGAGTGTTCCCCGGTCCGGATCGTTCTGGGCTGATTCTCGACGCAGCACGCGGCCGATCCCCTCCCAGAACTCCCGGTCGCGGCGCGGGCGGGGCCTTGCTGTAACGAAGGCCTCGGTGCCTTGCTCTAACCTTGCGTGATGAGCACGACTCCTGCGAATTGGCACCCTGATCCCGTCGGCAGACACCAGCTCCGGTATTGGGACGGTGCGAACTGGACCGAACACGTGAGCGACGACGGCGTGGCCGGGGTCGATCCGATGCAGCCGAAGGGCTTCGACCGGATCGACAGCGCGCTGACCATCGGCAAGGAAGCGGACCCGACCAAGATCGCCCAGCAGGTGGCCGGGTCGGGCTACCGCGGCGCCGGCGTGACAGGCGCAGCGTTCCAGGGCGGCGGTGGTCTGTTCAACGAGCCGATCCTGGTCGTCAACCAGAAGGCCAAGTTGATCGAGCTGAACAACCAGTACACGGTGTTCAACTCCGCCGGCCAGCAGATCGGCGCGGTCAACGAGGTCGGCCAGTCCAAGGCCAAGAAGGCACTCCGCCTGCTCAGCAACCTGGACCAGTACATGACTCACAAGCTGCTGATCAGCGACGCCAACGGTGCCCCCGTCCTGCAGATCACCCGGCCGGCGAAGGTGTTCAAGTCGACGGTCATCGTCTCCGATCCGGCC
>JAOBWQ010000558.1 GCA_025463425.1 Ilumatobacteraceae bacterium
TCGTGCTCGGCGGTGTCATCGCCGTCGCGACCACCCTGCTCCGCGTGCCGGGCCTGAACTGGGGCTGGTGGTCGGCGCTCGGCGGCGAGGGCAACCCGGTGTTCGGCTCCAACGACTCCACCGTCGGCACCGTGTGGGAATGGCTGGTCCCCGCCGTGTTCCTGATCCTCCTCGTGCCGGCGCTGCCTCTGTTCGCCTTCGCCGAGGAGCAGATGTTCCGGCGCGGCGCCGAGCACTGGAGCCGCGGGCGGCGCGCCGTCAGGGTGGTCCAGTTCGGCCTCGTGCACACGTTGATCGGCATCCCGATCGGTACCGCGATCGCGCTCAGCGTCGGCGGCGCGTACTTCATGTCCACCTACCTCCGCGCCTACGCCCACACCGGGTCGACCACCGAGGCCACGTTCGAATCGGCCCGCGCCCACACCGCCTACAACGGGATCATCGTCGGTGTCGTGGTGCTCGTCGTGATCGCGACGGCCCTGCCATGAAGGTCCGGCAGTGAAGGTCCGCCGGTGAGCGACACCGCTTCGAACGACGTCGTCGACGTGACGATCGAACGCACGGAGTCCGTGACCGTCACCTTCGACGACGGGCTCGTGTGCAAGTTCGGCGTCGGCGAGCTGCGCGCGGCATGCCCGTGCGCGACGTGCCGCGGTTTTCGAGAGCGAGGCGGCGTGGCGTGGCCGCGCGTCGGGCAATCGGCGACGATCGAGATCCGCGACGCATCGTTCTCCGGGGCGTGGGGCATCTCGATCACGTGGAGCGACGGCCACGACACCGGCATCTACGCGTGGGCGAACCTGCGCCGCTGGTGGACCACCGGGTTCGACCACGCGATCGAGGACATTGATTGACCGGCATGGCTGGGTGAAGCTGCCGGATCGGGGCGAGGAGTCGCCGGTACCCTTTCACCCATGTCGTTGCCCCAGCCGCCTACGATCACGCATTGCTACCGCCATCCAGAGCGCGAGACCGGTCGCCGCTGCACCCGATGCGAGAAGCCGGCATGCAGTGACTGCCTGACCCAGGCACCTGTCGGCTCGCTGTGCGTCGACTGCCTCAAGGCCGCGCAGCCGGACCTGAAGACGAGGGTCAAGTACGCAAGCGCGAAGCAACCGGTGCTCGTCACCTACATCCTGATGGCGATCAACGTCGCCGTCTTCCTGTACGTCGGCGCCAAGGACTCGTCCACGTTCGGTGGCGGCATCGGCAGCACGGGCAGCGTGTCGCGGCAGCAGTTCGACCTCGGCCTGAACCGCGAGGTGCTGCACGTCACCCACCACTGGTACACCCTCGTCACGAGCGGGTTCCTGCACTTCGGCGTCCTGCACATCGCGCTGAACATGTATCTGCTCTACCTGCTGGGCCAGTTGCTGGAGCGCAACCTCGGCCGCACCAAGTTCGCGCTGATCTACATGGCCTGCCTGCTCGGCGGCTCGGCCGGCGTGCTGCTCATCAACCAGAACGCGATCAGCGGCGGTGCATCCGGCGCGGTCTTCGGGTTGATGGCCGCAGCGGCGTTCTCGATGCACCGCCAGGGGATCAACATCATGCAGACCGGCATCGGACGCACGCTGGCGATCAACCTCGTGCTGACGTTCGTGATCGGTGGGATCTCGATCGGTGGCCACCTCGGTGGCATCGTGGCCGGCGTCGCCTGTGGTGCGACGATGATGGCCCCGAAGTGGAAGCCGATGCCGAAGTGGGTGCCCTACGCGGCGCCCATCGCCGTCGGGCTCGTGGCGATCATCGTCTCCGTTGGTTTGGCGTCGTAGTCCGCCGGAACACCTTCGGCTTGATCCGCTTGAGCGGGGCGCGGTCGCTGGACCAGTTCGCCGGCGGTGCATCGATCAGCGAGCAGAGCGACGTCAGCACGGTGTCGTAGTTGACCCGCCAACCGGCGAAGTCGCGCCACGCCTGGTCGCGATCCGCCTTCAGCACGATCCCGGCAGCGTGCAGCTCGATGCACAGCATGTCGAAGTCGTGGCGGGTGATCGAGATCGGATCACCCGGCGCCGGGTTCGGGTCGTAGCGGATGCCGTAGAAGTCGCAGATCCGGCGCAGCGAGAGGAAGCCGGTTCGCAGCAAGATGTCGGTCTGGGGCTCGTGCGGCCGATCCAACGTGGAGGCAACGATCGCCGCGGTGTCGAGCACACAGCCGGCGGCGGTGATCCAGCTGCGCTGCGGATGCGGAGACCGGAAGAACACGAGCGACGGCTGGCTGGTGTGGCTCTCCTCGACCTCGACGAACCACGTCTCCCACCGGGTGAAGAGGTCGTCGTGGATCCGGTCGCCCCAGCCGATCCGCTCGTAACGGACCAACAGCTCGGTCGGGCTCGGCGGCAGGCCCGCACGTACCTCGAGCATCCCGACCAGCGCCTCGCGGCGGCTGAAGTTGGCGTAGATGCTCGGGAGGTAAGAGATCATCAGCGAGACCAGGCCGAGCCCGATGCCCGCCTCGACGAACGAGACGACCGTCCGCGACAACCCGAACGGTCGGTCGAAGCCGAGCGTGAGCAGCGATGAGCCGGAGATGATCACGGCCTCCGACCATGGCCGCACGCCGAGGCCCCAGAAGACGCCCGTGAAGCCCGTTGCGACCAAGAGGACCCACAGCGCAGGCAGGGCGAGCAGCGAGACCGGCGAGTACATCGCCAGGATCCGGTCGCGGAACTCGAACGACTGGCGCGGCCCGGCGACGAGGTCGAACAACCGACGGATGTTGATGAACGTCGCCCGGGTCAGCACCGACGAAGTCGCCCTCGGGAGCACCACCGTCTTCACCGCGGAACCGATCGTCCAGATCACCAGACCGACGCCCAACACAGCCACCAGCACGCGCACGACGATCACGGGCGTCACTCTCGCACAGGCGCGCACGAGTACGCTCTGGAAATGCTCCGCCCCAGCTCACGGCACTGAAACTACTCTGCAACACCCCTTTGAGATGATGTCCTCATGAGCACGAACGGCACCCCCACCGCCACCCCAGAGCAGCTCTCTCTGCTCGCCACTCCGTCGGTTCCCCTGCAGTTCCGGCTCGACGAGCGCACTCGCCGGGCGGGCCTCCAGCACATCGCCGAACTCCGCGCCGTCATGGCGGCCCAGGCCGCTGATCGGCGCACCACCAAGGCCGGCGGTCGTGGCCGCGGCCAGCAGGGTCAGCTCGCAGCGTGATTCGGCGCCAGGTCGCGCACGGCCTGCCAGTGGTTCAGCTCCGGATCCAGGCCCAACACCGCCAGCGACGTCGTGGTCACGCCATTGGCGAAGTACGCCTCGATCTTGGCCCGGCACTCGGCCGGTGAACCGTGCACGATGATGTCGTCCACGACTTCGTCCGGGATCGCAGCCAACGCGGCCTTGCGGTCGCCGGCCTTCCAGGCGTCCCACATCGGCTGCAGCAACGGTCCACGGCCCAGCCACTCGTGGAACGCGGCGTACACCGGCACGTTGAGGTACGCCGCGATCGCGAATCGTCCTGCGGCGCGCACCACGTCGGCGTTCTCGCTCGGGCACACGAAGATCCGGGCCACGATCTCTCGCGGCTCACCGCCCGCAGCATCGTTCACGACGGCCGCCACCTTGCGCACGTCTTCGGCCGACAGCCAATTGATGATCGCGCCGTCGGCTTCGCGCGCGGCGAGGCGCAACATGCCCTCGCGCAGCGCAGCCACCAGGATCTGCGGCTGCTGCTCGGGGCGCACGCCCAGGCGGAACCCGTTCACCGCGAACGTGTCGTACTGCTTGGTCACCTTCTCGCCGCTCAGCGCGTCCTTCAAGAACCGCACCACGTCGCGCACCTTCTTGTACGGCTCGACGAAGGGGATCCCGTTCCAACGCTCCACGATCACGTTGCTGCTCGAACCGATGCCGATCGCAAACCGTCCCGGCGCAGCGTCGGCCAGGCTGGCCACGCTCTGCGCGAAGCAGGCCGGCGAGCGGGTGTAGGCCGGCACGATCGCCGTGCCCAAGCGCAGGCGCGGCTCCCACGCCGCCGCCATCGCCAGCGGCGTGAAGGCATCGGCGCCGTCGCTCTCGGCCGACCAGATGTCGGTGTAGCCGAGGTCGGCCAGCTCCGCCAGCTTCTCGCGGTGTGAGTGCAGCGGGCCGGGCAGCGGCACGGTCATCCCCGGCCGGCGCGGCAGCGGTGTTGCTGTGGTCATGATTGTTCCCCCTCGGATTCGCGTTCCCAATCCTGGATCTCACCCTTCCAGAGCCGCACGATGCAGCTCTGACTGGCCGTCGCCAGCAGGGTGCCGTCCTGGGCGAACATCTGCACCAGCCCGTGCCCGAAGCCGCGCTCGACCGCATGCACACGGATGTCGAGCAGCACCCACTCGGTCGGCACCAACTTGGCCACCCGTAGCGTGTTGTCGAGGCTGTTGCCACCACCGCGGATGCCCAGTGCCTGGCCGACGGCCATCGGCACGAAGTCGCCGAGGATCGCCAGCGCGGCGGCATCGACGCCGTCGAGGACCTCCGGGATCCGTGCCCAGAGCCGGGTGCGGCCATCGCCGTGGCTGCCGTCGAGGGTGTCGAGGCGGCGACCCTTGACCATCCGCTGCTCGAGCCGCTCGTTGATCGTGCCGGACGCCGGGAAGCGCCACTCACGTGTCGCGCACTTGTCGGGCGGCGGCACGTCCGGCATCTGCTCCCACTGCCCCGAGAACGCCACATCGCGATGGCCGAGTGCGGCGTTGACGGTGAGGATCTCTCGGTTGCCGACGTGACCGACGGCGCGGGCCTGGGTGATCTGGTGGCCGTCGACGGCGATCGTGACGTCGATGTCCATCACCTCGTCCGGCTTGGAGTACGACAGGTACTGCGCGGTCGCCCACACACACTCGCGGCCCGAGGTCTGCTCCAGCGCCGAGATCGCCGCCGCCAGCGCACACCCACCGAACAGGAAGCCGCCGCCCGTGGTGAGCGACGGGATCACCGGCAGGCTCCACCGATACGGGTTGTGGCTCGGGCGGAGGTCGAGGAAGGCACGTGAGTCCATGTCGCCCCGACTCTACGAGACGTGTGCGAAGCAGGCAGTAACGTCGGCGCGATGACCGACACACCATGGCAGGGCGATGCCTGCTCCCTCGTCGAGGCCTTCCGCGCGGGCGAACGTTCGCCGGTCGAAGAGCTCGCCGCGACCTACGCGGCGATCGACGCAAGTGCACTCAACGCGTTCTGCTACACACCACGCGACCAAGCGTTGGAAACAGCACGTCTGGCCGACGTGTCGCTGCCGTTCGGCGGTGTGCCGATCGGCGTGAAGGAGCTCGACGACGTCGAGGGGTGGCCGGCCACCGACGCATGCGTCGTCTTCGAGGACCGGGTCGCCACACAGACGTCCTTCAACGCGCAACGGCTTCGCGATCGCGGCGGCGCCGTGCTGGCCGGCCTCACGACGGCCAGCGAGTTCGGCGGGGTCAACGTGACTCGCACCGTGCTCCATGGCGTCACCCGCAACCCATGGGACACGGCCAAGACACCCGGCGGCTCCAGCGGTGGCACGGCCTCGGCCGTGTCCGGCGGCCTGATCACGCTGGGCACGGGCGGCGACGGTGGTGGCTCGATCCGCATCCCTGCCGGCTTCACCGGGCTGTTCGGCCTCAAGGCCACCTACGGTCGGATCCCCCGCGGGCCGCGATCGGTGATCGGCAACTTCACGGTCACCGTCGGTTGTCTGAGCCGGTCGGTGCGCGACACCGCGCGCTGGTTCGACGTGGCCAACGGCTACGACCCCCGCGATCAGTTCAGCCTGCCCCGCACCGATGGCTGGGAGCGCGATCTCGGCACGCACATCGAATCGCTGCGCGGCCTGCGCGTCGCCGTGGTGCCGGATTGGGGCGGCGCCGTCGTCGCCCCGCGCATGTGGGAGCTGCTCGATGCTGCGGCCGATCGGCTGATCGCATCGACGGCAATGGTGCGCGTCGATGGTGTCGACACGTCGTTGCCGAGCATGGGCGCAGCGTGGAGCATCAGTGGCGGGATCGGCAGCTACGGCCAGTTGGCCGCGTTCTGGCCGGACTGCAAGGACGTGCTGACGCCCGAGATCCGCGGCAGCGTGCGGGTGACCAAGGAGCGCTACGACCTCGATGCCCGGGTCAAGATCGAGCAGCGGCGGATGGAGCTCAACGAGCGGATGGCGGCGATCTTCGCCGAGGTCGATCTCGTCATCACGGCCAGCAACCCGGACGTCGCCTTCGCCGCCGAGGGACCGCTTCCCGCCGAGTTCGGTGGGATCGCCGCCGGTGCCGGGAACAACGGCCGGCTGACGTTCCCCGCGAACATGCACGGCAACCCGGCCGTGTCCGTTCCGGCCGGAACCCTCGACGGGCTGCCGATCGGGATGCAGATCGTCGGCCGGCACTACGCCGAGCAGCAGCTGCTCGACGCGTCGCTCGTCATCGAGCGCAACGAGCCGTGGCCGTTGGTGGCCCCGGTCGGCGCGACGAACAAATAGCAAAGCGACCGCTTTCCTTAATAGACTGGCCTGATGGTCGACGCGGACACCTCGCCGGCACGCGTGCGCCTCGACGCCGGACAACGTGCGCTCGCTGTCGGTCTCGTCCTCAGCGTGACGCTCGTCGCGTTCGAGTCGACCGCCGTGATCACCGCACTACCGACGATCACCGACGAGCTGGACGGGCTCTCGCTGTACGGCACGACCATCGCCGCGTACATGCTCGCCGACCTGATGGCCTTGGTGTGGGCGGGCGAGACGGCGGACCGCCGTGGCGTGCGGCTGCCGTTCCTGGTGTGCATCTGCTTCTTCCTGTCCGGCCTGGTCGTCGCCGCGACGGCGCAGTCGATGATCGTCGTCGTGATCGGTCGGTTCCTGCAGGGTGCGGGCAGTGGCGGATTCGCGCCGCTCTCGTACATCGCCGTCCGCCGCGCATTCCCCGACAACCGACAGGCGACGATGTACGCATACATCAGCGCCGGCTGGGTGCTCCCCAGCTTGATCGCGCCGGCCGTCGCCGGCGTCATCACCGACACCCTTGGCTGGCGATGGGTGTTCATCAGCATCACGCCGCTGGCCGTCATCGTCGCGCTGCTGACGTTCCGGGCGATGGGCACCATCACCGTGCCGACGCCCGTCGAGCGCCGACCCTCGCGTCTTCCCCGCGCGGTCCAGGCGGCCGGCGGCGTCGGCCTGATCGCATTCGGTCTGCAGAGCCACCACCTCGTCATCGCCGGTGCGCTCACGGTCGCCGGTGTCGTCGTCGCGTTCCCGGCGCTGAGGCGGCTGTTGCCGACCGGCACCTTCCGTGCCCGGCGAGGCCTGCCGGCGATCATCTCCGTGCGCTTCCTGGCCACCGCCACGTTCCTCGGCGTCGACAGCTTCATCCCGCTCGCCGCCGACCGGTTCCACGGCGCCCGCCCGATCGTCCAGGGCTTCGTCGTCGCCGGCTCCGCGCTGACGTGGAGCGCCGGTCAGGCGTTCGCAGCGCGGCGCGGCACGCGCCTGCTGCCCCAGCGTGGCGCCGCGTTCGGCTTCGGGTTCCTCCTCATCGGTGCCGCGTTGACCGCTCCGGTGCTGTCCCCGAGCTGGCCGTTGCCACTGACGTTCATCTCGTGGTGCGTCGGCGGGTTCGGCATCGGCATCCTCTTCAACCCCACCACCGTCGCTTCGATGAGCTACGCCGTCGATGGTCAGGAGGGCATCGTCAGCAGCCAGGTCCACCTCGCCGACTCGCTCGGGTTCGGGATCATGAGCGTCGTCGGAGGGGCCACGGTGGCGTTCGCCGACCACACCTCGCTCGGCCTGCGCGGCGCGCTCGGGATCAACTTCGCGCTGGCCGGTCTCTGCGCGTGCACCGGCTTGCTGGCCAGTCGCCACGTCCGGACCAACACGACATCGGCCTACGCCGCGAGCTGACCCAGGGTCTCGAGCGGACTATCCGGCCAGCACGGCGCGAGCCACGAGGTCGGTGCCGAACGCGGTGAGGATCGCGAGGTAGAGCAGGCCCGTGGCGGCCATCACTGCGGAGTAGTACTTCTCGCGCAGTGCTCGCTGGGTCACGACGCACAGGATGAACGTGGTGACCGCGCACGCCACCCAGAAGTATCCGAGGGTGCCGTTCCAACCGTCGGAGACGTGCCCGGAGAGCACGCTGACCATGCCTGTCGGCAGCAACATCGCGGCGACCTCCACGGGCAGGACGTACTTGGTGACGCTGACGAGCTCGTTGAGCAGGCCACGGGGCAGACCCGGCTGGACGAGGTACCAGTGGCCGAGCAGCATCGCATCGGTGATCGCGCCGAGGAACGCAGCCCCGACGATCGTGCGGACCACCGCGACGAGGTCGTTGCCGCCGGCACCGACGCCCGCCGCAACCAGGCCGACCACGCCGATCACCGGCGCGATGAGATCGAGCATCGGCGGGAACTCGGCGCCGTCACCGACGCGTTCAGGCGCGTCCCGCTCGATCCCGGTCATCGCCGCCACCCGCTCCGTGCGTCGATCGTGCTCATCGGCCTGGCCGCGCACACCGGCCTTGCGGCGCGCGACCGACACGACGAACGCCACCAGCGCGGCGAGGACGACCCCGACCGAGGCCACCTCCCGAACGGGCTCGACCCCGAACGCGAGCCCGCACACGAACGAGCCGGCGGCCAGCAGCAGGTACGTGCCGCGCAGCAACCAGCCGTACCCGATGCCGACCAGGCGGCGTCGGGTGGTGAACCACAAGAACAACAATCCGCCGACCGCCCACTGCAACAGCACGGTGGCGGCATCGACGCGGATCACGAACGACGACGATACGGCGACGTGCCGAGCACGCCACCGTTTGGCGGCTCGCAGCCCCTACGCTCGCAGCCGTATGCGCTCCCCCCGTTCGATCGCCGTCGTCGTCGCCCTCGCTGTCTCATCGCTGCTGCTCACCGGGTGCTTCACCGGCAAGCGCGCCCACTTCTCGAACGAGTCGGACACTCCGACGTCGGCGGTCAGCGACCCGGCGATCCAGGCCGTGCTGACCCAGCTCGCCGCCGCGAACACGGGCCAGTACACCGCCACGTACACCGTGCTGACCAAGTACGGCAACGCCACCACGACGGCGTCGGTGGCCCAGATGGACCCGATGACACGGTCGATCACGATCGGCCACGTCCGGTTCCTCGAGCAGCAATCCGGGGCGCAGACCTGCGAGCTCACGACGG
>JAOBWQ010000565.1 GCA_025463425.1 Ilumatobacteraceae bacterium
GGCAACTACGTCGTGCACCAGCAGCACGGCGTCGGCCAGTACGAGGGCATGGTCAAGCGCACCATCGGCGGGGTCGAGCGTGACTACCTCCTTCTGGCGTACAAGGGCGGCGACAAGCTGTACATCCCCAGCGACCAGATCGACACGATCCGCCAGTACGTCGGCGGCGAGGCTCCGGTGCTGCACCGTCTCGGCGGTGCCGACTTCGCCAAGGCCAAGTCGAAGGTCAAGTCCGCGGTCCGCGAGATCGCCCAGGAGCTCGTCGTCCTCTACCAGAAGCGGGTCAACGCAACGGGCCACGCGTTCGGACCGGACACGCCATGGCAGCACGACATGGAGGACGCCTTTCCGTTCGTCGAGACGCCCGACCAGAAGACGGCGATCGACGAGACCAAGGCCGACATGGAGCGAGCCTTCCCGATGGACCGGCTGGTGTGTGGAGACGTCGGGTTCGGCAAGACCGAGGTGGCCGTGCGGGCCGCGTTCAAGGCGGTGCAGGACGGCAAGCAGGTCGCGGTGATGGCGCCGACCACGCTGCTCGCGACACAGCACGGCAACGTGTTCGCCGACCGCTTCGCCGGCTATCCGATCCGCGTCGAAGTGCTCAGCCGGTTCCTCACCAACGCACAGGCGAAGAAGGTCATCGAGGGCTTGGCCAGCGGTGAGGTCGACTGCGTGATCGGCACCCACCGGCTGCTGCAGGAGAGCGTCAAGTTCAAGGACCTCGGCCTGCTGATCGTCGACGAGGAGCAGCGCTTCGGAGTGCAGCACAAGGAGGCGATGAAGAAGCTCAAGGTCAATGTCGACGTGTTGACCCTGAGCGCCACGCCGATCCCGCGCACGCTGGAGATGAGCCTCGTCGGCATCCGCGACCTCTCGCTGCTGCAGACACCACCGGCCGACCGTCAGCCGATCCTCACCTTCGTCGGCGAGTACGACGAGCGGGTCGCGGTCGAGTCGATCCGCCGCGAGCTGCTGCGCGAGGGCCAGGTGTTCTGGGTCCACAACCGGGTCCAGTCGATCGAATCGTGCGCGCTCCGCCTGCGCGAGCTCGTGCCCGAAGCGCGAGTCGCGATCGCACACGGCCAGATGGACGAGGGCACGCTGGAGCAGGTCGTGCTCGACTTCTCCGAGGGCAACCTCGACGTGCTCGTCTGCACCACGATCATCGAGAGCGGCATCGACATGCCAACGGTGAACACGCTCGTCGTCGAGCGCTCGGATCTCCTCGGCCTGGGCCAGATGCACCAGCTCCGTGGGCGAGTCGGCCGCAGCGGATCACGCGCGTACGCGTACCTGTTCTACCCGCCGGACAAGAGCCTGTCCGAGGAGGCCTACGAGCGACTGAAGACGATCGGCGAGGCCACCGATCTCGGCAGCGGGTTCAAGATCGCGATGCGCGACCTCGAGATCCGTGGCGCCGGCAACCTGCTCGGCCAGGCCCAGAGCGGGCACATCGCCGCGGTCGGCTACGACCTCTACTGCCAGATGGTCACCGAGGCCGTCAGCGAGATGAAGGGCGAGGAGCAGAAGCCACCGCACGAGGTCAAGCTCGACGTGCCCACCGACGCGCACCTGCCGTCGACGTACGTGCCCAAAGAGGCCTTGCGCCTGGAGGCCTACCGCCGCCTGGCCGCGATCCAGACCGATGCCGACGTCGACGACATCCGCGAGGAATGGGAGGACCGTTACGGTCCGCTGCCTGCGCCGGCGGAGTCGTTGCTGATGATCGGCCGGCTGCGCGCCGACTGCAACCGGCTCGGGTTGACGGACATCTCGATCAGCAGCGATCAGGCTCGTCTCGGCCCGATCACGCTGAGGACGAGCGAGGAGATGCGCCTACGCCGCCTCGCCCGCAACGCGATCGTGAAGGACGATCTGAAGCAGCTGGTGGTGCCGATCAAACGGGGCGTCGATCCCGCCACGTTCCTCGTCGGTTTCCTACGCGAGCTCATCCCGCCACCCGCCGACGCGATTCCGGCGAAGACACCTGCCGCGGTAGGGTCGCACGCGTGATTCGTCGCCTCCCAGCCACTCTCGCCGCGGTCGTTCTCACAGCCACTGTCGCCAGCGGGTGCAGCACCTTCTCGAAGAACTCCGAGGCCGCCAAGGTCGACGGCCAGACGTTGTCGGTGAAGGACTTCGAGGCGATCTCCGACGACCTCGCCAAGGCCGGCCAGATCACGGCTCCGGTCAACGGCGAGTTCACCGGCGACGTCAGCCGGGGCGTGCTGAGCCGGTGGATCGTCGCCCAGCTGCTGTCCACCGCGCTGGCCAAGAACGGCACCCCGATCGACGCGGCCACCGAGGCCAAGTCCGAGACGGCGTTGAAGACGAGTGCCGGCGCGTCGTGGGACACGCTCTCGGCCGCGACGAAGAGCTTCCTGGTCACCGAGCTCTCCGGTCAGAACGCGTTGATCTCGGGCGACTACATCCCCCAGGGCGACGCCAAGCTGACGTACAACGCGGGGCTGTCTGAATCGAACACGCTGTGCCTGCGCGTCATCGGGATCGCCGATCAGGCCGCAGCGCAGGCCGCCTACCAGCAGATCCTGCAGGGCGGCGACTTCGCCAGCATCGCCGATGCGAACAACACCGACAGCTCGCTCGGCAAGGGCGGTGTGTTCAAGGACAGCAAGACGAACAGCGAGTGCGTGACGGCCGCATCGCTCAACCAGCAGGTCGGTCAGGTGCTGGCCCAGACGCCGATCGGCCAGCCGGCCACGCCACAGGCCTTCAGCGACTCGAACGGCAACACCCAGTACTTCATCTTCGAACAGCGTCCGTGGGACGAAGTCGCCGACGCGGCCACACCGATCGTGCGCCAGTCGCTCGGGCCGGCAGCCGAGCGGCGTCTGGTCAAGGACGGCAGCGCGGCGGTCGACAGCCGCTACGGCATGTGGGACACCGCTGACCTGACCGTCAAGCCGAGCCGCTGACCGATGCCCGGCTGATGGGCGACCGACCGAAGATCACCGTCGTCGGGCTCGGCCCTGGAGGTCCGGAGCACGTCACCGAGCAGACCTTGGCCGCGATCGCGGCAGCCCGTCACCGCTTTCTGCGCACCGCACGCCACCCATCGGCAGCGCTCGTGCCCGAGCCGATCACGCTCGATCACCTGTACGAGACCGCTGACCGTTTCGAGGACGTCTACACCGAGATCACCGAGGTGCTCGTCGCCGCTGCCACCGAACACGGCGAGGTCCTCTACGCGGTACCCGGCTCGCCGCTGATCCTCGAACGCAGCGTGCGCCACCTTCGCGCCGACCCGCGTGTCGAGTGCGTGGTCCTCCCGGCGATGTCGTTCCTCGATGTCGCCTACGCGGCGCTCGGCATCGACCCCGTCGAGGCCGGCGTGCGGCTGATCGACGGCCACGAGTTCGCCACTGCGGCAGCCGGACTGCGCGGCCCGCTGTTGGTGGCGCACTGCCATGCCAACTGGGTGCTGAGCGACATCAAGCTGGCGGTCGACGACGCCGGCGACGTCTCCAACGACGACCTGGAGGTCGTCATCCTCCAACGCCTCGGCACGCCCGACGAGCTGATCACCCACACCACGTGGGCCCAGCTCGACACCACCGTCGAGGCCGACCATCTGACCAGCATCTACATCCCGCAGCTCGGCGTCGCCGTTGCGGAGCACTACGCCCGGTTCCACGCCCTGGCGCGCACGCTGCGCGAGCAAGGCCCGTGGGACATCGAGCAGACTCACGCGAGCCTGATCCCGTACCTGCTCGAGGAGACCTACGAGGTCGTCGACGCGTTGCAGAACCTCGACCCCGA
>JAOBWQ010000572.1 GCA_025463425.1 Ilumatobacteraceae bacterium
GCCGAGGCACTGGGCGAGCACATCTTCGAGTGGTTCCTCCGCAACAAACGCAACGAGTGGCGCGCCTACAAGGCGCACGTCAGCAGCTTCGAGCACGATCGGTACCTGAGGTCGCTGTGAGCGCCCCCGCGGAGATGGTCGCGGTCTTTCCGGAAGCACCCGCGCCCGATCTCGTGCGCACCCTCGATCTCGCCGGCTACCGGTGGAAGGCCGTCTCCGGCGCCGACGACATCGCCCGCAACGAGCCCGCCGCAGGATGGGCCGGGGCGATCGTCTCGACCGACACCGACGCCGAGGGCGCGTGGGCACTCTGTCGTGCCCTGCGCAAGCGCGACCTCCCCGTTGCGCCGTTGCTCCTCCTCGTCGGCGGCGGCCAGCTCGGTGAGCTCGCGTTGCGCGACGAGCTGTTCGACGACTTCTGCCTGACACCGTTCCACCCGATCGAGCTCGAAGCCCGGCTACGACACCTGCTCTGGAAGGGCGGCGGTGGCGTCAAGCCCGACGTCGTCGAGTACAGCGAGCTCGCCCTCAACGTCGAGACCTATCAGGCCTCGATCGAGGGACGTCCGCTCGACCTGACCTACATGGAGTACGAGCTGCTCAAGTTCCTCGCCCAGAACCCGGGCAAGGTCTTCACCCGCGAGCTGCTGCTCAGCCGGGTGTGGGGGTACGAGTACTACGGCGGCGCCCGTACGGTCGACGTGCACATCCGCCGACTGCGCGCCAAGCTCGGCGAAGAGCACCAGAACCTGATCCAGACGGTCCGCAGCGTCGGATACCGCTTCGGACAGAGCCGCTGGGGCTAGTCCGCTACCGGAGCGTTTCCGTCCCGGGCCCTTGCATCACAGGGCCTCCAGCTCGGTGACCCGACGCTCGAGGAACGAACGTTCTGCGACGCTGGGTGCGAGTGAAGCGGCCTCGCGGAGCTCCGTGCACGCTTCCGAGGTTCGCCCGGCGCGGGCGAGCAGCTCACCCCGCGTCGCGTGCAGGAGGTGGAACCGGTCGAGCTCGCCGTCGGCGATCAGCTCGTCGATCATCTCCAAGCCCGCCGTTGGCCCGGCCGCCATCCCGCGGGCGACCGCCCGGTTGAGGGCGATGACCGGTGTCGGGACGTACCGCAGCAGCGCGCCGTAGAGGGCATCGATCTGCGGCCAATCCGTGACCTCGGCCGTGGGCGCGCTGGTGTGCAACGCGGCGATGGCTGCCTCGATCTGGTACCTGCCTCGGCGACGCATCACCAGCGCCCGGTCGACGAGCGCCGAGCCCTCCTCGATCTGCGCGCGTCGCCACAGAGATCGGTCCTGCTGCTCGAGCGTGATCAACACGCCGTCGGTATCGACCCGGCCCGGCGCACGCGCATCATGGAGCAGCATCAATGCGAGGAGGCCCATCACCTCCGGCTCATCCGGAACCAGCCCGTTCAGTGTGCGACCGAGGCGGATCGCCTCGCCGCACAGCTCGTGACGGATGTACTCGTCCTCGCGGGTGGATGCGTAGCCCTCGTTGAAGACGAGGTAGATCACTTGCATCACCGCGTCGAGCCGCTCGGCCAGCTGGTCGTGATGGGGCACGCCGAACGGGATGCCTGCCAGGCGGATCTTCTGCTTGGCACGCACCAACCGCTGGTACATCGTCGGCACCTCGACCATGAAGCCGCGGGCGATCTCGTCGGTGGCGAGGCCTGCAACGGTGCGCAGCGTCAGTGCGACCTGGGCGTCGTGGTGCAGTGCCGGATGGCAGCAGAGCAGCATCAGCCCGAGCTGGTCGTCGGGCACCTGTTGGTCGTCGAGCGCGGTCGCGAGCTCATCGATGACATCGACCCGATCGGGCTCGCGGCGGAACGCGGCAACTTCTTTGTCCGGTCGACGTTGGGCGCGCCGCAGCCGATCGACTGCTTTCGATCGAGCGACGGTGACCAACCAGGCCGCCGGGTTCCGCGGCTCGCCCTCGCGCGGCCACCGGATCAGGGCCTCGAGCAACGCCTCCTGCAACGCCTCCTCGGCGACGTCGAGATCGCCGAACCGACGCACGAGCGTGCCGAGCACCTCTCCGGCATAACGCCGGAAGAGGTACTCGGCCCCACGCTCGTTGGCGATGCTCAACTCGCCGAGAAGTCCATGATCGGACGCACCTCGACGCTGCCCGTCTTGGCGGCAGGGATCTGAGCGGCCAGCTCGAGCGCCCGGTCGAGGCTCGGTACCTCGACGACGTAGAAGCCGCCGATCTGCTCTTTGGTCTCCGCGAACGGACCATCGGTCACCGTGGTCGAGCCGTTGCGGATTCGCAGGGTGCTGGCCGTGGGCACGGCGTGCAGCGCGTCGCCTGCGACGAGCTCACCCGATTCGGCGATGCGGGTGGTGAACGCGAAGTACTCCTGCATGACGGCCTGGCCGTCGTCGGGTGCGTTCGCAGCGGCGGCCAGCTCGGGATCATCGGCGAGCAACAACATGTACTTCATGGGTATCCCCTTGGGTCAATGGCGAACACGCTCCCGTTGAGCGGTTCGTGCAGACGACGAACAACCGCTTGCCGATTCGACAGCGTCGACGCACGTTTCTTCTGGCTGCGATTCTTGCAGAGCACGGGAAGGCCACGGCTCGGCGTTGCGACGCGATCGCGAGCGCACAGCTCTTGGCATACTGGCGAGATGAGCGACAACAGCATCACCGTCTACTGGCGTCCGGGCTGCGGGTTCTGCGCCGGGCTGTTCCGTCAGCTCGACAAGCTGCAGGTCCCGTACGAGACCGTCAACATCTGGGACGAACCGTCCGGTGCGGCGTTCGTGCGCAGCGTCGCTCGTGGCAACGAGACCGTACCCACGGTTGCG
>JAOBWQ010000577.1 GCA_025463425.1 Ilumatobacteraceae bacterium
AACGCACCCTCGAACGCATCGCGGAGCGCACCGATGGCATCGGTGAAGACGTGGTCGAGCATGCGCAGCGCAGACTAGTGGCGTCTGGTCAGTCCGCTCCCGACCGTTCGAAGGTCTGGTGGCCGCCGCCGGTGATCGAGTTCGACGGGATGGTCATCCGGTGCCTGGCCCCCGGCACGCTCGCGTCCGCCGAGGCGTAGCCGGCATCGGGTTCCCACAGCAGCACCAGCGCTCCGTCCAGCCTGCTCGGCACCGTCAGGTACCGCTCGACGCCGCGTCGCTCCACGAGTTCGAGCAGGCCTTCAAAGGTGCGCGCCTCGTCGATCGTGACGAGCGTGACGTGGGTCGGTGGCGCCATCGGCAACCCCTCGGCCAGCGCCTCGGCGGGACCGATCCAACGGAAGTCGACGATCTCGTGCGCATCGATGTGGATCTCGTCGCCCGCCCATGGCGCGACGAAGAACCACGTCGTGAACCGCTTCGGGGCCATCGCCGGCGGCGTCCAGTGGGAGAGCGGGATCAAGCTCGTCGGATCGACTGCGATGCCGACTTCCTCGGCGGCCTCGCGCACCGCGGCCGACGCCGCACGGGACAGCTCGTCATCGCCGGCGTCCGCGTCGTCGACCCGTCCGCCGGGGAACACCCACATCCCGGCGAACGCGCCCACCTCGCTGCGCTTCAGCAGCAGCACCTCGAACCCGGCCTCCGGATCTTCGGGCCGAGGGCGGGTGATGATCACCGTGGCGGCCGGTCGGGCCAGGTTCGGTACGGCATCGGCATTCACGGATCCACCCTGGCACATGCGACAATCCGAGCATGAGTCTTGTCAACCTCACCACGGCGGACCGCGTCGCCACGATCACCCTGAACAACCCCGCCGAGCGGAACACGCTCACGGCGCCGATGGTCGCCGAGATCGTCGCCGCGATGGACACGATCGAGGCTGACGACGGCATCGGGGCGATCGTGGTCACCGGCGCCGCGCCGGCGTTCTGTGCCGGGGCCAACCTGGGCAACCTCGCCGAGGCGACGGGGGAGAGCCTCGGGGTCATCTACGAAGGGTTCCTGCGCATCGCGCGCAGCCCGCTGCCGACGCTGGCCGCAGTCAACGGCGCCGCGGTCGGCGCCGGGATGAACCTGGCCCTCGGCTGCGACGTTCGCATCGCTGCGCGTCGGGCGAAGTTCGACACCCGCTTCCTCCAGATCGGCCTGCACCCCGGCGGGGGGCACACCTGGATGTTCCGGCGCATCGCCGGCCCGCAGGCGACGATGGCGGCCGTCGTGTTCGGCGAGGTGCTGGACGGTGCCGAAGCCGAACGGCTCGGTCTCGTGCACCGCTGTGTCGACGACGATCAACTGCTGGCCGTCGCCCAGGAGATGGCGGCGCGCGCTGCCAGCGCGCCACGCGAGCTGGCCATCGCAGCGAAGGCCACGATCCAGAAGATGGCCGACGTCGATACCCATTCCGACGCGGTGGCGACCGAGCTCGTGCCACAGCTGTGGAGCACCCAGCAGCCGTGGTTCGCCGAGCGCCTCGCCGTGCTCCAGCAGAAGATCTCGACGAAGAACGCTTGACCGGGAGCGACCCGTACCAGCGCTGACAGGCTCGACATTCGCGACGCCAATGCCTTTCCAGGCGGACGTGACGGGTGTACGTTGACCTCGCAAGGGGAGCCCATCAACCGAACTGGTCACAGGAGGTACCGATGAGTCAGCGACATCACCAATCCGAGGCGGCCCCGCCGCCGAAGATGGACTTGCGAGCCCATGCGCACAACGAACGACATCGCATCCACAGCGAGTTGTGCAGCGTGGCCAACATCGTCAGCTCCGGCCTGGAGGCCGAGGATCTGCACGAGCCGGGACGGGCGTGGGTGCCGATGCACCACCACGACGCCGAACGGGGCAAGGCCAGTGGTGCCAAGACGTCGCCTCGTCACTGGAAGATGAAGATGTGGAAGCGGCGCACCACGGTGCGCAAGGCCAAGGCAGCCGTCGCCCAGCTGGTGGCCGAGCAGGCCTGACGATCCATCTCCGGCGTCGGGACGAGCGCGCTGCGCCCGTCCCGACGCTAGGAGTTCCGATCAGGTGAGGCGGAGTCTCGTGAGGTCGCGTGACGTCAGGTGACGTCAGGTGACGTCACAGCCAGGTTGACGTCAGCGCGTCCTTGCGGACGTGCCATTCCTCGACGGTGATGCCGTAGCGGACGTGGTCTTCCCAGACGCCGTCGATCTCGAGGAAGCGCTGGGCGATGCCTTCGTCGCGCAGCTGCAGCTTGTCGACGACTCGGCGGCTGTTGTCGTTGCGCGGGATGATGCACACCTCCAGCCGATGGAGGCGGATCTCCTCGAACGCGAACCGCATGAGCACGCACACGCCTTCGGCCACGTAGCCGTTGCCGGCTCGAGCCTGATCGATCCAGTAGCCGATCGTGCCGGTCTGCTGGGCGCCGCGCACGATGTTGTTGAGGTTGATCTCGCCGGCGACGACACCGTCGACGAACAGACCGAAGGCATACGCCACGCCGAGCTGCCGGTCGCGGTCGCGGGCCCCGCAACGCGACGAGAACACGTCGCGCTCGCGGGTCGGGTCGCCCTGGTTCGGCAGGCGCGAGGGCTCCCACGGCAGCAGCCAGCGCTCGTTGCGGAGGCGCACGTCGCTCCATGCCGGGAAGTCGGGCGCGACGAGCGGACGCATCATCACCCGCCGCCCGTAGAGGCGGAGCCCGCTGGCCGGGGGCAGCGACGGATGGTTGAGCGGCCGACGATCCGTGTTCATGAGAGTGAGCTGTTCATGAGAGTTGCTTCATCATGACGGTGACCGCGTCCAGCTGCAAGCCTCGGATCAGCCCGATCACGACGCAGCACCCGCCGACGATCGTGTCGACCAGATCGGCCGGAAGCCCCGGGTTGTGGCGGCGATCGGCGGTCGACTCGGTGACCAGCGTGCGGAAGACATCCTCGGC
>JAOBWQ010000623.1 GCA_025463425.1 Ilumatobacteraceae bacterium
CATGCCTGCTGCAGCGAGCTCACGAACCCGCCTCGCCGTGATCGGTGGCATCGCGGCCGTGATCATCGCGGTCGTGGTGATCGTGATCGCCACCCGCGGCGACGATTCGTCGAAATCGCCCACGACCGGGCCGGCTGTCATCCAGGGTCCCGGCACGGTCAATGGCAACGGCGCAGCGACAGGCGCGTCCTCCGATCTGCCCGCGAGCGCGAACAGCGCCGACCTCGCCAGCGCCGGACTCGGCGCGCTGCAGCGCTCCCTCGCCGCGACCGGCACGTTCAACTGCACCACTCCGGGGTCGTGGACACCGTTCGCCGAGCTGCCCTTGAACCTGGCCGTCGGCGAACCGGCAGGCGGCACGAACTGCACCGGACAGGTCCTCGACCTGCCGTTCGGGTACTGCTCGACTGCGCCTTGCAGTGAGGTCCCCGCCGATTGGCTGGTGGAGGTGCGTCCCGGCGTCAGCGCCGACTCGCTGCTGATGATCGTCGCGCCGTACGCCGCGGACTCGGCGGACTTCGTGTGCGTGGTCGGGCTGATCCCTCAGCCGAAGCAGATCCTCGCGCCGACGACGTCGATGGACCAGGCGTGCCCCACCAACGGCACATCGAACTCGGTCGACATCCCGTACGTCCCGCCGGACACCTCGGACATCTACGTCCCGCCGCCCGCCTCGGTCGACATCCCCAACGGCTGATGACCGATCCGACCACGGGGGCCATGGTCGAGCTGCGCACCGCGCTGCGCACGACAGGGGCGATCCGCCGGTTCACCGACGAGCAGGTCGACGACGCAACCGTGCACGCGATCCTCGACGACGCCAGGTTCGCGCCGAGCGGTGGCAACCGCCAGGGATGGAGAGTTGCGGTGATCGCGGACCCGTCGACGCGAGCGGCGCTCGGCGACATGATGCGACCCGTGTGGGACGACTACCTGGCGATCGCATCCACCGGGAGGACACCGTTCACCAGCGTCGAGGCCTCGCCGTACGTGCTCAGCACACCTCCGACGGGCCGCGTTTCCAATGAGCTGATCGACGGCATCGTCGATGTCCCGGTGGTGCTCGTGGTCGCTGTCGACCTCTCCTACGTCTCGATGATGGATCAGCACCTCGACCGGGCCCCGATCACCGGTGGCGGCTCGATCTACCCGTTCTGCTGGAACATCCTGCTCGCCGCGCGCAGCCGGGGTCTGGGCGGCGTGCTGACCACGTTCCTGGCGCGGGCCGAGCCTGCCGCCGCCGAGCTGTTGGGGCTCCCGGCGGGATGGGCGATCGCCGGCACGATCTTCATCGGACGGCCCGTGCGCCAGCCGACGAAGCTGACCCGCAAGCCGGTCGAGGAGTTCACGTTCGTCGACCGCTTCGACGGCGAGTCGTTCACCGCCTCCTGATCAGCTGAGCCACGGGTCGCGGCGTCCCGCGTCGCTCCTCACGGCGTCTGGACGAGGGTCGCCTGCGCCGAGCCGCTGTTCTCGTAGTACTCGACGACAATGGTGTGCGCGCCTGCGGTCAGGGTTCGGTTGACGGATGGCTGCGGGCTCGGATAGGACTGGTCGTTCCACTTGTTGAGCACCAACGTGCCGTCGATGTACAGGCGGGCGCCGTCGTCGCTGCCCAGCGTGAACGTGTACGTGCCGGCGGTGAACGTCGTCGTCCGCGTCCAACGCACCGAGAAGTTGTCGACGCCCATGACGGTCGAGTTCGGCGAGCCGTTGGCCCAGTTGAAGTTGATCGACGCGTCGTCCCGGCACATGACCGGTGATCCGGTCAGCGTCTTGTTGTTGTAGTACTGGCCGACCCAGCCGGACGGGCTCGACGGGCAGGTGACCGGGGCATCGACGGCCCAGGACAGCGTTGCGGACGCGCCACCACCTCGCTCGTAGAACTCCATCACGATGTCGTGGTTGCCCGCAGTCAGGGTGGTCGTGTAGGTCGGCACCGGCGACGGATAGCCGTGGTCGGTCCACTGGTCGAACACCTTGACGCCGTCGATGTACAGCCGCGAGCCGTCATCGCTGCCCATCGTGAAGATGTAGCTGCCGGCGGCGAACGCCTGGGTCCGCGTCCAGCGCGCCGAGAAGTTGTCGACGGGGATGCCGGCGGCCGGCGAGCCGGAGCCCCAGTCGAAGTTGATCGCTGCGTCGTCGCGACACACCGGAGCAGTCCCGGTCAGGGACACGTTGGCGAAGTACTCGGCTCTCCAGCCCGATGGGTTCGACGGGCAGCCATACGGCACCGAGCTGACGACCAGGCTGTAGCTCCGGGTCGCGGTCGAGCTCGTCGAATCGACGACCTTGGCGACCACCGTGAACGTGCCCGACGCCGTCGGCGTGCCGGAGATGACCCCTGCGCTGCTCATGGTCAGGCCGGCCGGCAGACCCGTGGCAGACCAGGTGTACGCCGGGTTGCCGCCGGTGGCGGCAATCGTGGTCGAGTACGGCGCGCCGAGCTGTGTCGCTGGGACGCTGGCGGTGGTGATCGAGAGCGCGGCCACGACCTGCACGGTGTAGCTCTTCGACCCGGTGGCGCCGAGCGCATCCGTCGCGGTGATGGTCGGGGTGCTCGTCCCCGGCGTCGTCGGCGTCCCCGAGATCACCCCGGTCGACGAGGCGATCGACAGGCCGGCGGGCAGGCCAGACGCCGACCAGGTCAGCGGGAACCCCCCGCCGGAGCTGGTCATCGGTGTCGACGGATAGGTGGTGCCGACCGTGCCGGCGGGCAGCGTGGCGGGGCCGGTGACGGTCAGCCTGGCGACGACCGTGAGCGAGTAGGTGGCGGACGAGGACGTGCCGGTGGCATCGACGACCGTGACGTTCACGGTGCTCGTGCCGGCGACGGTCGGTGTGCCGGACAGAACAGCCGAGGACGGATTCAGTGTGAGGCCGGGTGGCAGGCCGGTGGCCGACCAGACGAACGGAGCGGTGCCTCCCGACGTCGTCAGGGTGGTCGGCGAGTAGGCGATGGAGACTTCACCGGTGGGAAGGGATGCGGTGCCGACGCCCAATGCCGCAGCGATGGTCACGGTGTAGGACCTCGTCGCTGTGGCGGCCAAGCCGTCAACGACCTTCACCACCACCGTCGCGGAACCGGCGGCCGTCGGCGTGCCCGACAGCACGCCGGACGCGTTCATCGACAGGCCGGCGGGAAGCCCGGTGGCGCTCCAGACGTAGGCCGGAGTGCCGCCGCTCGACTGCATGGTCGTCGACGCATACGCCACACCGACCTGGCCGCCCGGGAGCGAGGCGGTGGTGATCGCGAGGATCGGCGCAACCGTCAGGGACAACGTCTTCGACGCCGACGCGCCGGACGAATCGGTGACGGACACCGTGACGGAGAACGCACCGGACGCCGTCGGCGTACCGCTGATCACACCCGATGCCGGGTCGATGACGAGCCCGCCGGGCAGCCCGGTGGCGGTCCATGCGAACGGTGCCGCACCGCCGGACGTGGTCGCCACCGTCGACGGGTACGCGACCGCGACCTCGCCTGCGGGCAGCGTCGCCGGGCCGGTGACCTTCAACGCGGGATCGACGGTCAGCGCCAGCTCGAGTGACGAAGCCGAAGCAGAGACGTCGTAGGCGGTGATGACGACGTCGAACGATCCAGCGGACTGCGGAGAGCCGGTGATGACGCCCGAGGCGGGGTCGATGGACATGCCTGCGGGCAGTCCGCCCGCCCGCCACCGGTACGGCGCACTCCCACCGGTGGCGCTGATCGTGGTCGGCGCGTATGCGACTCCGACCTGACCGCGCGGCAAGGCGGTGGAGGTCACGACGACAGGCGGGACGGGCAGCCCGATGCGAACGTCGGTGCTCCCGCTGAACGCCACGCCCTGGGCCACGACACCACCGAGGTTCAGCGCGCCGATGCCTTCGAGATCGATCTGCGACGTCGGCGCATAGAGGTATCCGTCGAGCGTGTTCGCGATCGGCCCGTCGTCGATCACGACGTGCTGCGCGGTGGTGACCCAGACGACGAGGTTGGCATGCGAGCCCGTGCGAGCAGCCGCGAGGTGGACCGTGGACTGCTCGGTCGTGGTGAACGTGCCGCCGGCGACGACGAGGAGCACGTCGGAGCCGACGACGGTGGCTCCCACGCCGAACGTGAGACCGTTGCAGAAGATGTACGTGCCAGCCTCGAACTGGACGGCACCCGTCACGGTGACAGCGAGCGGGTAGACCACCGTCGCGTGGGTCGGGTTGTCGCCCACCGGCGACGGGTTGGTGCTGCCGGTGCACGCCTCGGACGGCGCGGCGATGCCGGCGAACGGATCGCCGACCCCCGACGTGGTGGTCACGCCGCCCGACGCGTGGAGCTGAGCCGGATCGCCGGAGATCGGACTGGCGCCACAATCGGAGCCGACGACCGCCGCACCCAAGACGTGATCGGAACCTGATCCGGACACCGTCAGGTTCGGGCACGGCCGGCTCGACCCGGGGTCGCCCAGCGCGACGAGTGGCACCGGTGCCGAGTTCTGCGACGTCGCAGTGTTGTGGGCATCGACGCGGAGCGAAGCAGTGAGCGTGTAGTCGAACGGCGCCTGTACGCCGCTGCCGTGCACATGGAGCGAGACCGAGCCAGCCGCGCCGGCGCACTGCGCGTCGGGGCTGCACGACGCATCGGCGGCCGTCACGCTGTGGCCGAGGACGAGATCCGACGTCGTCGCGTCGCGGCACAACCGCCGGATCAGTTGGTGGCTCGCGTCGAGCGCGTACGACGCGACGATCGGCCGCTGATCCCCCGCGGTGTCAACATCGAGCCAGCTGAAGCGGGCGACGAACGCACCCGATTGCGTGCACCCCGACCAGTCGTGGGTGGTCGACGCAGTCGACACACCGGAGGCAGCGCCTGATCCCCCTCCGCCGCCGGAAGCCACCGATGCTGCTGCGGCCTGCGCGTCGCGGAACAGGAAGGAAGAGATCAGTGCGGCATCGGTCGTGTCCGCGACCTCGGCCGACGTCGAGCTGGCGACGTTGAGCGAGGTCGACATCGCCGCCACCGTGACGCCGCCGATGATCCCGCTGAGCACGATCGCGATGAGGAGCTCGACGAGCGTGAAGCCGCGGTCCGCTCGGGTCGGCGCGCTCATTGCACGACGCTCCACGACTGCACCGCCGTGTGCGTCACCGTGCCGGATGCGTCCTGGTCGAAGTCGACGAGTGCACGGATGATGACGTTGGCGTCCACGCACGGCGCACCGGTGTCGATGCACGAGTCGAACGCCACACCCCGCTGAGCGACGACCAGGCCGTCGTCGGTGCGCGTCACGCCGCACGCGTCGCGCCAATCGACGTGCACGTCCAGGCCGTTCAGGTGGACGACCGTGCTGGCCGCGACCGATGTGCACCCGCTGCCGGCGGACGTGATCGCCGCTCGGACGTGGGCGACGGCGGTCTCGATCGCTCCATCCGCCGCGTATTGACGGTCACGCACTGCGATGAGGGTGACCTGGTTCTGGACGCCGGACGTGACCAGGCTGGCCAGCCCGGCGGTGATCGCGCCGATCATCACGACGAAGCCGATCGCGAGCAGCAGCGCTGCACCGCGGTCCGCGTGCTCGGGAGTCCGACGATCAGTGCCGCGTCTCATGGCGTGCGGACGACGATCTGCATCGAAGACGACACTCCGGTCGGTTCGACGACCGTGAGGGTCAGGGTGGTCGCGGTGTCGACGTCGGGGCACGCGCCACCGACCGGGGCCGCATCGATGCGGTACCCGGTCGGTGCGGTGTAGTTGACGATGTACGTGCCGCCTTCGGTGCATGCGCGGGCGGCCTGCTTGGTGGCCTCGGCGTAGTTGCGCATCACGGTGTCAGCGGCGGCGCGGTCACGTTGTGCCGCGCCGGCAGAGCCCGCCGTGGCAAGGCTGGAGACGAGCGCCGAGACGGTGATCGAGGTGATGACCACGGTCAGCACGATCTCGACCAACGTCTCGCCGCGGTCGCGGCGCGGACGATCCCGCCCCTCGCCCATGTCCGTTCCGCCGACCGTCGCCGGGTCAGCTACACACGAACGTCGGCGCGGCGCCACCGGCGCTCGGTGTCATCGTCAACGTCCACGAGCCCTGCTTCACGGTGTAGGTCGTGACGACGGCTCCGGACGGCAGCGTCAATGCTGCCGGCACGGTCTGGCCGTTGACGGTCGCAGCCGTCGTCAACGCGGTGAAGTCCGCCGGATAGGCGTTGGCGTGCGATGCGTAGTAGACGACCGAACCCGCCTTGGAGGCATCCAGCGATGCTGAGCATGCTGACGATGATCCCTGGCTGGTGAGGTTGCCGATGCCGACGACGACGACGGCCGAGAGGATGCCGACGAGCACGATGGCGATCAGGATCTCGACGAGTGTGAACCCGCGATCCCTGGCCCCCGCCGAGCCGACGTCATCGCGATCTGTTGCCAGATCCGAGTGACTGATGTGCTTCATTGCTGTCCCTTTCATGGTGTGTGTGGTTCCTCGTGGCGATCAGTGCTTGACCTGGCCGAAGATGCTGTACATCGCCGCGACCTGGGCGACGGCAACGAAGCCGACGATGAGCCCGACGAGCAGGATCACCATTGGTTCGAACAGGTCCGTGGCGCGCTTGATGTGGAAGCTGACCTCGCGCTCGTAGTAGCTGGAGGCCTTGCCCAGCTGCTGACCGAGGGCTCCGGTCCGCTCGCCGACGCCGATCATCTGGCGGGCGGCGATCGGGAAGATCCCGGACTCGATGATCGGCGCGGCCAGACCGCCGCCGCGGATCAACACGTCTCGAACGACGGCGAGCTTGGTCCGGAACACCGAGTTGTTGGTGCTCTCGGCGGAGACGTCGATCGCGTCGGGGAGGGGGATGCCCGCCGTCGCCAGCGCGGCGAGGACGCGGCAGAACCGCTCGAGCGAGATCAGGTGGAACAGGTTGCCGATCACGGGGAGGCGCATCGCCAACCGGTCACGCCGTTCCTTGCCACGGGCGCCGCCGATGACCGCGTACGTGCCCAGCCAGAGCAACCCTCCGCCACCGAGCAGGATCGGCCAGCCCTTGGTCAGGAAGTCGGTGATGCCGAGCAGCATTCGCGTCGGTAGTGGCAACTTGGCACCGAGGCTGCGGTACAGCCCGCTGAACTTGGGGAGGACGAACAGCGACATCACGATCATCGCGATGATCGCCACACCCAGCACCACGATCGGATAGGTGAGCGCGCTCTTGATCTGGCGACGTGCACCGAGGTCCCGCTCGAGATACGTCGCGAGCTGGTTGAGCACGACGTCGAGCCGTCCGGTGTACTCCGCCGACAGCACCATCGCCCGGTAGTACGACGGGAAGACCTTGGGATGCTTGGCGACCGCATCGGAGAAGCTCATGCCGCGCTGGATCGACTCGCGGATGTCGGCGATCACGCCGCGCATCTGGTCCGACGACGTCTCGGCACCGACGATCTCCAGCGACTCCAGCACGGGGATGCCGGCCTCCAGGAACGAGGCGAGCTGGCGGGAGAACGCCATGATCACGTCGCCCTTGACCGAGCGCCCGATGCTGAAGCTGAACTGGGCGCGGAGCCAGTCCGACCTCGATCCAGCGACGGACGCACCGGGGGACGAGTCGATCGGGTCGAGCTGGTCCGCAACCGCGCCGGCCGATGCGGCGCGGGCGGGAGCGGCGCGCGACACGTCGGCGAACGGTCCATCGAGCGACGCCAACGATGCCAGCGGCTGGGCCGGCCGGACAGGTGCAGCCGATGGCGCGAGGAACGGTGTGGAGCCGGGATCGACGTCGGTGACGGGCGCTGCCTCGACGACCAGGGTGGGGGCCGTCGGCTCGTCGGCCACCGGCGTGGAGCCGCGCCGCATCACTGCTCGACCGGCGCGGCGAAGGCGGCGCGGAAGCGTGGACGGGAGCTGATCACGACGTGTATGTCGGGCACCGCCAAAGAGAACTTGAGAACTTGTTGATTGATTGTTGACGAATTCTTGTGTCCCAGCGGAACCTGCTTTCGCCCGCCGAGTTGTCTGATTTCCCTCAAGAATTCCCCGAAAGTGGCGACATATCACGTTGGAAACGGCGATCCGACGCGGATCGGCGGCTTTCCACTCCGAGGGACCGGACCGCCAATGAAACGTCGCCAACCGAAGCAAGAGGTGGTGTTCGCACCGCCCGTGGCCGCCGAGGTCACGCCGATGATCTCGCGCGACGAGCGGATGCGGCTCGGCGACGTCCTCATCTCCGAGCAGGCGTTGTCGCCGGAGCAGTTGGCCGCTGCGCTCAACCTGCAGATGGAGTCCGGTCGTCAGCTCGGCTCGATCCTGGTCGACCAGGGTCTGCTCGACTCGCGTGCACTGACCCGGGCGCTGGCCACCCAGCTGGGCCTGCCCACCGTCGACCTCCGCCGCGAACGCCCGACCGACGAGGCCCTCGCGGCTGTGCCGGAACCACTGGCCCGCGAGTTCAACATCGTGCCGTTGCGCCTGATCGAAGGTGTTCTCGACGTCGCCGTCGCCGATGGGTCCAGCCCGGCAGTGCGCGAGGCGCTCGCATCCCTGCCCGTCCACTCCGTGAACGTGTACCTCGCACCACCCGGCGATGTCTCGATCGCGTTGAACACCTACTACCGGGTCCTGTCCGTCGGCGACGACTCGGTCAAGAACCTGTGGGCCTCGGCAACGCCGCGCATCGAGATCGAGCCGGCCATCGTCGCTGGAACCGGCGGCGACGCCCCGATCATCCGTCTTGTCGACAAGATCATCACCCAGGGCCTGCGTGACCGCGCCTCGGACATCCACGTCGAGCCGACCGATGGCCGGGTGCGGATCCGGTACCGCATCGACGGCGCGCTGCGCGAGGTCCTCGATCTGCCGGCATCGACCGGGCCGGAGGTCGTGAGCCGGATCAAGATCCTGGCCGAGATGGACATCGTCGAACGCCGGCGTTCGCAGGACGGTCAGTTCACGATGATGATCGATGGGTCGGGCGTCGACATCCGGGTGGCCACCGGCGCGACGATCTTCGGCGAGACGGCCGTGCTGCGCCTCCTCGACAAGTCGCGCTCGATGAAGCAGCTCGCCGAGCTGGGCATGCCGACGGCCACCCACGACCGGTACCTGCGCATCGTCCACAAGCCCTACGGCATGATCCTCTGCAGCGGGCCGACCGGCTCGGGCAAGACCACGACGCTCTACGCGACACTGGCCGAGATCAGCCGCACCGATCTCAACGTGATGACGATCGAGGACCCCGTCGAGTACGTCTTTCCCGCCGTCAACCAGATGCAGATCAACCTGCAGGCCGATGTGACGTTCGCCGGCGGACTCAAGTCGATCCTGCGCCAGGACCCCGATGTCATCCTCGTCGGCGAGATCCGCGACCAGGAGACCGCGCGGATCGCCGTGCAATCCGCGCTCACCGGACACATGGTGATGTCGTCGCTGCACGCGACCGACGCCAGCTCGGCGCTGTACCGCCTGCTCGACATGGGCATCGAACCGTTCCTCGTCTCGTCGTCGATCGTCGGCATCGTCGGCCAGCGTCTGGTTCGCCAGATCTGCCCGTCGTGCACGTCGCCGTACGAGCCGACGCCGTCGGACATGTTCGCCTACCAGCGCCTCGGCGGCCAGCCCAAGGAGAAGTACTTCCGCGGCACCGGGTGCAACTACTGCTCCGACACCGGCTACCGCGATCGCGTCGGGGTGTACGAGGTGCTCGAGGTGACCGACGAGATCCGCCAGCTGATCGTGGATCGGGCGACGCCGCACGAGGTGCGCGAGGTGGCGCGACAGCAGGGCATGCGCACGATGGGCACCGAGGCGATGGCACTGGTGGCCAACGACGTCACCACCATCGACGAAGTGATCCGCAACGTCTACGTGTCGTAGACGCTCATCGCCGCGTCAGCCGTCGATGCCGGTCAGGGTGTACGTGACGACGATCCGGTGGTTGACGTCGGTCGGCAGGAAGTTGGTCTTCGAGCACGCCACCAGCGACACGCTGGGGACCGGGGCGGGCAGCCCGACGTTGTAGATCTCGGCCGCGTTCGGGCTGGTGATCGCGCGACCCCAGAAGGTGTAGTGGAAGACCCGACCATCGGGGCTGGACAGCGAGATCTGGTCGCCGGCACCGAGCAGGTGGATGTTGCGCCAGATGCCGAGCCCCGTCGTGCGGTGGGCGAAGAACATCATGTGGCTCTGCTCGCCGGCGAAGCCCGTGCCCGGCCAGTGGCCGACGTTGCCGGGGTTGATGACGTTGTCGCCGATGCCTTCGAGCACGTTGGCGCGCAGGCCCAGGCCCGGCATCGTCAGCACGTACGGCAGCGGCGCCGGCGGAGGTGGCGGCGGGATGATGTTGACCGCCATCGGCTGGGTGGCCGGCGTCGGCGTGCCCATGAAGTAGCCGGCGACGTCGACGATCAGCTGGCCTCCGCCCTGGGTGAACACGGCCACACCAGCAGTGGAGGCCCGCAGGATCGCGTGGTTGGCAACGGTCTGGTCGACGTGGGTGGCGTTGAGGTTCGAGGCCACCGGGCGAACCGTGCGGGCCGCGTAACCGGTGAAGTAGCCACCGGCGCGCGTCTCGGTGGTGGTGAGGTTGACCACCACGGCTTGGGACTGGTCGCGGCCGGTGTAGTCGAACTCGGCGATCCAGCCGGCGTACATCCGGCCATACGACGGCACGCTGCGGGTGTCGAGGGTGCGGTACGGCGTGCTGGGCACGAACAGTCCGTCCGACGCCAGCGGATCGAGGCTGCCCGTGAAGTAGCCGGCGACGTCGACGATGAGGTGGCCGCCTGAGGACGAGTACACATCGATGCCGCGCTTGGACGTCGCGAAGGTTCCGATCGGAAGGATCGCCTGGTTGGCACGTGTCTGGTTGACGTCGTCGGTGTTCAGGCTCGACGATCCGGGCTGGGCGCTGCCGGCCGCGTAGCCGGTCCAGAACCCCGATGCGTTGGACTCGGTGACCGTGAGGTTGACCACCACGGCCGATGCCGTCGCCGGCACCACGGCAGTCAGGTCGACCCGGACGACGCTCTTGACGTCGACCTTGGCGCCGAGGGCGCGCGTGTCGATCGCCCGATAGGCGGTCTCCAGGCCGACGAAGCGACCGGCCGACACGCGGTCCGTGGCCGGCACATAGGCGCCGTTGATGTCGACGATCAGATCCGCCGCCCGCTGCGTGTAGACGTCGACCGAGCCGTTGGTGCCCAGCCGGACGGTGACCAGGTTGGGGATGACCTGCCCGGCCTTCTCGACGTTGAGGCTGGACGCCGTGGGCCGATCCGCGCCGGACGGGTAGACCGACACGAACCCGTCGAGGGTCGTGTTCACGGCCGTCACGTTGAGCACCGCTGCGGTGGCTGTCGCCGGGACGCTGCCGCGACCCGCGATCTGGACGCGGATCGTGTTCGCGTCGAGCCGCGTGAAGCCGCCGATGTTCTGCTCCGGCCGGGTGTCGGCGAGGCGTGACGGCGGCACCGACACGAACGACGACGCACCCTGCGGCAGCGTCGCGGCCCGCGGCCGGGCCGCTTCGGCGACGCCGCCCGAGGTCAGCGCTGCGGCAAACGGCGCTGCTGCGGCGAGCGCCAGGATGCTGCGTCGGGACACGCTGACGCCAATGTTCTGATCTGAATGCACTGTGAAAACCGTCCTGACAGTCCCGGCGTACCGGGTTCCGCACCGTGGCGTCGATCTTACCGGACGGGGTTGACGCATTCTTGTCAATCGACTATGAGGCCTGCTCAGCCATGTCGGCGAGGGCTGCGAGCGCTGCCTCGGGATCGACACCGGGGACCACTTCGACGCCGTCCGCGCCGTCGAGCACGAAGGTCAGACCGTCCAGTGCCTTCTTGTCGCGGCTCATCAGCTCGAGCAGCTGCTGCGGATCGGACGCGGGCAGGCTCGTGTCGAGCTCGTACGCCCCACCGACCACCTCGTAGTGCTGGGCGACACGCGCATCGTCGATCCGCCCGAGCACCCGGGCGAGGTGCGCCGCGTAGACCAGACCGATCGCGACGGCCTCACCATGGGCCAAGGCGAAATCGCCGGCGATCTCCAGCGCGTGGGCGAGGGTGTGCCCGTAGTTGAGCAGGGCTCGGCGCCCGCCCTCGCGCTCGTCAGCGCCGACGATGTCGGCCTTGATCTGCACGCAGCGCGCGACCCGATCGACGAGGTCCATCGACAGCAGATCGTCGCCCGTGAGGAAGTGGTACTTGGCCATCTCGCCGAGCCCGCAACGCATCTCCCGGGGCGGCAGGGTGGCGAGCGCGTCGAGGTCGCAGATGACGCCGCTCGGCTGCCAGAACGCGCCGACCAGGTTCTTGCCGGCACGGAGGTTGACGCCGGTCTTTCCGCCGATCGCTGCGTCGACCATGCCGAGCAGCGTGGTGGAGACGTGCACCACCGGGATGCCACGGTGCCACGACGCCGCGGCGAACCCGGCCACGTCGGTGACCATCCCCCCACCGACCCCGATGACGACGTCGTTGCGCGTGATGCCCGCCGCCGCGAACCCGTCGCACAACCGCTCGATCGTGGCCAGCGACTTGTGCTCCTCGCCGACGCCGATCGTGAGCACCTCGAACGGCAG
>JAOBWQ010000379.1 GCA_025463425.1 Ilumatobacteraceae bacterium
CACGTTGTGATGTCTCAGGACATGGGAAACGGTCCGAACCCTCAGTGGGGTTCGGATCGTTTCGTTTTTCGGGGTCCGTAGGGGCGTCAGGGTCCGCCGGCGGGTTTGCCGGGGGGTTGGTAGTTGCGGTTGGGGTCAAGCGTGAGGGTGCGCAGGATTTCGCCGGTGGCGGCGTTGATATGCGGATGTTGAGGTCGTGGATGAGGAGGATGACTTGGGGTCGTCCGATGCCGATGTGGTGGAGTCGGCCGTTGTGGCGGAGGGTGACTGTGCCGGCGTCGGGAGTGGACCACAGCCCGACAGATCCACGAGAAGCCTGGACCGATTTCGAGCCCACGGCACGTCACCACCGGTCGCCGCCGCGTACTGGGCATGGGCCACGAAGCGACAGACGCCATCCGAGGGCACGACTCGGTGATCAGCCTCGCGCGACTATCAACGAACGGTAGCCACGGGCCGCTAGACCGCCGCATGTTCATGGAGGGGGGTCCGAAGGCCGACCACCGTGAGGTGAATCGGCCGCACGACTGCGTCAGCATCTCGGCCGAGCAGCGGCGGCTGGGGTGTCCCGAGCACGGGCGACGGCCGCAAGTTGGACGAGATTGACGACGTTGCTCGGCTCGTCAGACATCACTGATGGTCCACCGCTGCCGCAACGCCCACGCGCATTGCCGCCCCGTCCGGCCTCGCTCGTCCGCACAACCCTCGCTCAGAACACGGGGTTCGCACGGGGTTTCCACGATGCGGCCCACGCAGCCGACCACCACAATTGTGCTTGCCAGGCGTGTGTGCTTCGGCGGGGAGGCGACTGTGGACGAAGAGATCGAGCTGAGCGATTCGGAGATCGTGGAGGCCCATGCCTCCGACCCCCTCGTATCGAGCTCAAAAAGGATGATCCCGATCGTGAAGCGGTACAAGGGTCGTATGTTCGGGCGCAACACGCCGATCGCCCTCGGCTTCTGGATGCTGATCATGCTCGTGGTTGTCCTCTTCACGGCCTGCAATGCCGACCAGCACGACAGCCAACGATTTGCTTTACCGACCACCCGCCCTACCTCGACGGTCGCCCCTATTGCGCCCTCCACCGTCGCGCCCACCACGACAGGGGCACCTACGACCACGGCTGCAGCTACGACTACTGCTGCGCCCACCACCATGGCGGCACCGACAACGACGGCTGCGGCGACCACCACGATCGCCGCGATCGCACCCGAGGCCGTGGCCGCGTTCACGAAGGCGAGCAGCTACCACGACGACTCCCTCCGCCAGATCGTCCCCGATCTCCAGGTGGCGGGCATCAAGGTCTACTGCGACGAGGCCGCACAGGTCGATGGCCAGTTCATCCAGGACCTCAACACCACCACGACGTTCGGACCCGCCATCCAACCACTCGTGGACAAGCTGATCAGCGCCCTCATGGCCAACCAGCAGAACGAGCAGAACTGCGCACGGGCCTCGAGCGAAGCTGCTGCGAACCAACTCTGGAACGAGCAGAGCACCATCGATGCAGGCCAGGCGGCAATCGATGCCGAAGCAGCCGTCCGCACTGCGCTCGGTCTGCCACCTCTCGGCTGACGGCCCCACGAGCGCTGAGTCAATCCGCAACAGGGACAGGGCCCAGCGGTCTGGAACCAGGACAACGACGTCCGAGCCTTTGTCTCCGACGTGTCGCTTGTTCGACGTTCCGCCGACCAGCAGGAGGGTCAGCGCGTCCGAGTACCGAACCATGTTCCTCAACCGGCTCGACGAAGTTTCGGAGCTACGGCTCGATGTCGGTCGGATCGACGGCGGGCATGCGGATGACGGGGGGTTGGTCGGCGAGGGCGGCGAGGTAGCGCCGCTGTTCCTCGGTCAACTCGAGATCGACGCGGCAGCGGTCGCTCCACGGGTCCGGTGCTTGTTCGCTCTGCTCGTCGAGGTGCTCCTCGATCGAACGCCACCAGTCCTTCATCCCGCCCGCCTCTGAGCCCGCCCGTCGCCGAGGATCATGACCGCCAGCTCCGTGCGTGAGCGCACTTCCAACTTGCGGTAGATCTGCTGCAGGTGGAAGTCGACGGTCTTGACCGAGATGTACAGCGCGGCGGCCGCCTCCCGGTTCGTCATGCCCGCACTCACGGCCTCGGCGACCCGGATCTCGGCCTGGCTCAGTCGAGCCAGGCGGGGATCGCTCTCGGTGCGACCCATCTCGTCGAGCGCGGCGAGGCGGCGGTCCCACGCGTGCACCCCGAGGCGCCACAGGCCGGCTGCGACACGCTGGCGGTCGGCGATCGACGGGCACGGACCGATGCTGACGGCAACCTCGAGCGCCGCAAGCCTGGCCTCGGCGGCTTCGATCGACAGACCCAGGTCGAGCGCCTGTGAGGCGGCTCGATCGAGCATGTCGAGATCGAGGTCGGCGCGCCCTGCCGCGATCAGGCTGCGGACGGTCGCGAGGGGTTCGGTCGCGACGTCGATGCCCAGGCGAGCGCACCACGGTGGGCCCACGCTGTCGACGGTCGCACCGTCGAGGCGGATCCGGACCAGGTCGGCCATCTGTCGCGTCCAGACATCACTGACCCGTCCCACACGGCGCAGCCGGGCTTCTGCTTCGTCGAACCGGCCGGCGAGGTGGTCGAGATCGGCGTGCAGCACGTTCGCCGCACCGAGGAGCTCAGTGCACGAGGGCTTGAGCATCGCCTCCAGGCGGCACAACGCAGCTCGTGAGTCGGCGATGCGGCCTGCGTGGCGGTGGAGCTGCGCGTCCGCCAGCAAGGCGTGGGCGAGGTGGACGGCGTCGGTGCACAGCGAGAACTCGTCGAGCCGCCCGCCGCGTGCCGACTGCTGTCGTTGCAGGCGATCGTGGCGGCGCTTGGCCCACCATCCATCGAGCGCGGCATCGTCGCCGCCACTCGAACGCTCGATCGCGACACCGATCGACACCCCGGCCAGCTCCATGGTGTCAGCGATCGCGATCACGATGTCGGGAGACGTCGGCTCGATCCGTCCGGCGAGCTCGCGCGCCAGGCCGATCTCGAGTCCGTCGACCGCAGTCTGCAACGCGTCGAGCAGCAGGTGCTGACGGTGGTCGCCGGTGAGGGCGAAGTCCGCAGCACGGGAGTATGTGTCGACGGCCTGCGCCGTGTGTCCACGCCGGGCCGAGTCCGCCGCCACGAGTGCGAGCGCCGCGGCGACGCGATCGCATGGTCCGTCGGCTGCCGCCGCGAGTTGCCAGGCGCGTGCTGCTGCCTGATGAGGTTCGCCGTAGCTCTCGGCGAGGGCGCGATGGGCGGCGCGCCGGCTGGCGGGCGCCACCAGGTAGTAGGCCGCTGGCCGCCACCACGGGTCGATGAAGCGCACGGTAGGCCCGTCGATCTCGATCAGGCCGCGCAGCTCGGCGTCGTCGAGCGCCTCGGGGTTCTCGCCGAGCCCGGCCAGCGCAGCACGGATCGCGCCGAGGTGGCCGAGCTCGTCCGCGGCGACGACCACCAGCGCGCGCTGGGTCGACGGGTCCAGTGTCGACAGCGCGTCCTGGTGGTGGTCGAGCATCGGACGTCCGGGACTCAGCAACATGGGCAAGCGCTCGTGGCCGCTGCGCTGGCCCGGGGTGAGCCCGTCGGCGAGGGCGATGGCCATTCCCGGCACGCCGCGAGATTCGCGGGCACATGCCCTCGCCGGGGCAGCGGCCAACCCGCGCTGGTGGAGGACGGCGGAGACGCACTCGTCGGTCAGCGGGTCGAGCGTGATCAGCTGCGCACGTGGCCAGTCGAGGCGCCGCGCTGCCGTGGCGATGACGGCGACCCCGCGCTCCGGGAGCCGCCGGAGCAGGAAGGCGAAGATCGACTCGCTCTCGGGGTCGAGGAGGTGGACGTCGTCGATCACGATGCAAAGCGGTGACGCTTCTCCGAGCTGGGTGACGAGGTGCAGGACTCCAGCACGCACGATGCCAGGATCGGCGGAGTGGAGCCGACCGGAGCACAGCTGTCGGAGCTCCCTTGCGTGACCCGGCACCAGCGTGTCGAGCATCTCGATGAGCGGGCCGATCAGATCCTGCACCCCCTCGTAGGGTCCGGAGTCGGCGTCCCCATGGCAGCTCATCACGGTGAAGGCCCGCTCGGCCGCCAGAGCCCGAGCGATGTCCGCCACCCGCGTCTTGCCCGTGCCACGTGCCCCTGTCACGAGGCCGACTCCGGACCGGCCCGCGTCCGCGACGTCGAGCATCGACGCGATCAGCGCCTGAGGTCCGTCCCCGACGACGTCGGATCCGCTGCCCCCTGGTTCGCGAATGGACACGCCCGGCATGGACCGATTGTGCGCCGCGCCGAGCTGGGTTGAATCGGGGAAACCCCTCGTTCACGACGCATCCGGCGCTCGCTCAGGTCAGCGTGACCTCCACCGATTGCTGGAGGTCGGGCGAGCCTGCGGGACCGATCAGGAGGGTCGCGGTCGTCGCCGTCGCCGGGTACTCGAAGAGGACACCCTCCTCCTTGGACGTGCTCGGCGGCAGGTGATCGCTGAAGGAGTTGGTCGGTGCGATCGGGGTGCCGTCGACGACGAGCATGATCATCGACGTGTCCGCATCCAGGCCGTCGCAGCTGCACACCCCGGCCGTGAGCGTCAGCGACATGTTGATCCAACGGAGACCGGCCCCCGCGCGCCGGTCGGCCGTCGTCTGGCCGCCGGACTGGTCGACTCCGTCGTAGTAGCTGTCAAGGCCGGAGGATGTCTGCCCGAGGTTCCAATCGACGGTGTTCCCAGCGGGGTCGGTGACGGTGATCAGTGCCGGCGCGAACAGCACGTCCCGATCCTGGTCGGGCTCGACCGGGTCGCCGTCGAGGGCGACCGTCGACGGCTCGTCGCCCGGGTCGCCGATCTTCACGACGGCATTGGAGAGATCGGTGGCGCCGCCGAGGTCGAACGCGACGTTGAAGGCGGTGCTGCCGCCCGGCGGGACGACCGTGTCGGTGTTGAACTGTTGACCGACCAGTTCCGATCCATCCATCAGCGCGAGGGTGAACGATGTCGCGGAGATCGCGATCGGGATCCGTACCAGTGGGTTCGTCGCGGAGCCGTCGATGTATGCCCAGAGTGGCCCACCGGGCTGCGCCTCGGCGCCTGCCAGGAACGACGTGGGGTCCTGGGTGCGCACGATCACGTGGTCGATCGAGATCCCGAGGCTGGCGTACTTGGTGGTGCGGGGCAGCAGGCCGGCGAACGGCTCGGTGACCGTTGCGACCGCCTGCGTCTCCCCGGTCGGTGTCGTCGTGTCGACGGTTCGAGTGTCCGCAGACGCCGTCGTCTCGGCTGGTCCGGCAGCGGACGGTGTCGTTGTGTCCGCCGACCGCTTCGGATCGCCACCGCGGGACACGACGATCGCCACCACGGCGATGATCGCGACGAGCGTGAGAGCGCCGATCGCCAGCAGCACCTTGCGCTTCGAGTCGTGCGACGGTTCCGCCGCTGCAGGACCGGTGGGCGACGCAACCGGTGTCGACGGCGGAGGAGGTGGCGGTGCCGGAGCAGGAGCAGCGACGGGAGAGGTCGGCTCGACCGTGGCCGGCGCCGGCCGCGAGGGGGGTGCCAACCCCGGGACCGTCGGCGGGGGCACGATCGATGCTGCTGGCGCACCTCCCGGTCGCGCCAGTGCAGCGGCGCCCATCGCCACGCTGTGCTTGGGATGCACGTCGATCGTCACCGGCCTGCCCGTTGCCGTCGCCACCATCTCGCGCACCAGGGGGATCCGCGAGGTGCCACCGACGAGCAGGATCCGGTCGACCTCTTCCATCGCCAGACCGGTGGAGCGCACGGCTCGACGGAGGGCCTCGATCGTGTCGGCGATGCGCGGCCGGATCATCGCCTCGAACTCCGCCCTCGTCAGGCGGACATGGGTCATCAGGTTCGGGAGGGTCACCGGGATGGTGACGTCGGCGTCGGACGACAGCGCTTCTTTGGCCGACCGGCAGTCGTCGCGCAGCCGCGCCATCGCCGAGAGGTGGTCTGGGCTGTCGCCGATCAGGTCGGCCGGCTGACGACCGATCGATCCGAGGACGTGTTGGAGGACGGCGTGATCGAGGTCGATGCCACCGATCCGCTCGAGACCCTCGGGCTGGCCGATCAGGGTGAACCCGTCGGCGGTGCGGCGCAGCAGCGCGGCGTCGAAGGTGCCGCCACCGAAGTCGTAGACCGCGACGACCTGGCCGATGTCGATCCGCTCCAGCGTCGAGTAGTGCACTGCGGCCGCCTCTGGTTCGGAGATGAACGAGACCGGACCGATGTCGGCCTGGCGGGCGGCCAGGCGGAGCAGATCGAGCTTGTAGTCGCCATATGGAGCCGGGTGGCTGAGCACGATCTTGGCCGGCGGGCCGCCGTTCTGCTGCGTGACCTGGCGAACGATCGATGTGAGGACGTATGAGGTGAGGGTCTCGGCGCCGTACGGCGTGCCGCCGAGCACGAGCGGCGTCGGGTCGCCCAGGCGCCGCTTGAACGCGAACGCGGCGCGGTCCGGTTCATCCACGGCGCGGCGCTCGGCGGCCTCACCGACGAGCACCTCGCCATCGGCGCGGATGAGCACCGCCGTGGGAATCGACGGGGCTCGCGTGCCGAGCGTGCAGATCTCGACATTGCGCTCGGTGCTGATCGCTGCCGCGCAGTATGTCGTGCCGAAATCGATGCCCAGCCCGTACTCCATTGCCGGCGACTGTAGCCAACCCGACTTGGCGGCCGCGTGGCTCGTCGGCCGAACCGGGGAAGTTCCCGGTGACGCGGGCCGCTCATCCGATTTAGGTTGTCAGCGTGGAAGAACTGCAACCCCGCCTCGCTGTCGACCTCGGAACCACATGGACCGCCGCGAGCCGCGCGACGGAATCCGGTGTGGAAGCGGTGCCGTTGGGGAGCGGGCATCCGTCGATGCCATCCGTGGTCGCTCGCGACGGCGATCAGTTCGTGGTCGGCGAGCCGGCCGAACGGGTGCTCGACGGGCGCCCAGAATCAGGAGCGCGAGAGATCAAGCGTCGCTTCGGCGACACGACCCCCGTCGTCATCGATGGTCAGCCGTTCGGTGCTGATGCGTTGATGGCGGAGATCCTGCGCCACGTCGCTCGGACCGCACATCCGGACGGCTGGGCCGATGTCGACGTCGTGCTCACCCACCCCGCCAACTGGGGCGCCTACAAGCTCGAGCTGCTGACGAACATCGGCCAGCAGGTGGGGTTCCGACAGGTCGTCCTCCAGAGCGAGCCGGTCGCCGCAGCGGCACACTTCGTCGAGACCGGGCGGGTGCAGCCGGGCGATGTCGTCGCCGTGTACGACTTCGGCGGCGGCACGTTCGACGCCGCGGTGGTGCGTGTCGGTGAGGACGCAGCCGTGCTGGGCACGCCGCAGGGCCTCGAACGGCTGGGTGGCATCGACGTCGACCAGATGGTCTTCGCCCACGTGGCGGCATCGCTGGGCGGACAGTTGAGCCAGCTCGATTCGAACGACCCCGAAGTTCGCCGCGGCGTCGCCCGGTTGCGTGCCGAGTGCACCCGGGCCAAAGAGGCGCTGTCGTCGGACTCCGACGCGATGATCCCCGTCTCGCTGCCCTCGATCCAGACCAAGGTGCGCATCACGCGCCCGGAGCTCGAGGCGATCCTGCGTCAGCGGGTCGACGAGACCCTCGCAACGCTCGATCGCGCCATCGTCAGTGCCGGCGTCACCGCTGACGACCTCGCCGCCGTCGTCCTCGTGGGTGGTAGCTCGCAGATCCCGCTGGTCGCCGAAAGCCTGCGCGCCCACACCGGTCGGCCGACTCTTTTCGGCAACGACCCGAAGCTGGTCGTGGCCGCCGGTGCGCTGGAGGGGGCCGTGCGCGCCAGCCGCTCGACCACGACAGCCGCCGCCACCACCACCACCACATCAACTGCCGCCACCGGCTCACCGAAGCCAACCGAGGAGTCTCCGATGACCGATGCGAGTGCAGGAGACACCGCTGCTGCTGCTGCGGCCGCGGCGGCCGCAGCTGCCGCCAAGCGCGACAAGAGCGGCGACGTGGCTGCGACGGTGGTTGCGGAACCGACTGGCGCCGCCGAAGGAACGCAACCCGCCGCTGCCTCCGGCACAGGCGCTGTGCCCGCGAGCCCGTCGACGACCTCGGCCTCGGCCGAGCACGGATCGAGGACGCCGGCGCCTCCGCCCCCCAAGCAGGTGGCCTCGAAGACCGGCCGCATCGCCGGAGGCATCGCGGGTGCTGCGGCGGCCGTCGCCGGCGGGATCGTGTTCCACGAACAGCTCGCCGCGGCGAGCGGGATCGATCCGCAGGTGGGTGGCGCAGCGATGCCCGGCGTGATGCAGGTGGCAGGAGCCGCAGCGAGCGCAGCTGGCGCGGCGGCCGTGTCGCTCGGTGAACGCGATGACGCCGACGATGCCGCTGGTGGCGCATCGGCGCCAGGCGACGTCGACACGCAGCTGTCCAACGCCAGCGGTGTCGCCACCGACGACGACAGCATGGACGCCTTCGACGACGATCCCGTGGCGCCACTGGCCGCCGCTGCCGCCGCCAACCCCGGCGACGCGTCTGTCGGTGACGTCGACACGGCTCCCACCTTCGATCCTCGGGCGCCGCTCGCAGCCGCGGCCGACGCAGCTCCGGTCGTGGATGCGCCGGAGCCGGCCGTTCAGGGCGACACGTTCCCGCCGATCGACGACTTCAGCACCATCGTGCTTCCCACGTCGGCACCCGCACCCTCGGCGCCGGACGACCCGTCGCGCGAGCCCACGCTGGGGCCAAAGGTCGGGTTCACCGAGCCCTCGAGCCGTCCGAGCGCGCCTCAATTCGGCGATGACGACGACCGTCCACGTGTTCCGCAGCCGACCAGCGCCCCGATGCCGGCGGCGCAGGTCCATGCCGCCACGCCGCTCGCGCCGACGCAAGCGACCCAAGCGCCGCCCGCGGCACCTGCCGCGCCCGCCGCTGCGGCCATGGCGGCAGCTGTGGCCACGCCCACCGCACCCGTGACCGGCATCGCGACGGACCCTTTCGACGACGACGCGCAGGACGACGCAGGCGCCGGGTCCTCGCCCGGAGTTCCCGACGGTGGCGACGGTGGCGACGGTGCAGGAGACGACGCGTTCGACGCCGCCAAGGCCCGCCTGATCGACCGAGTCGCCGGCTTCGATCCACCAGCGGGCGCCACCCCGGCCGAGACGGCAGATCTCAAGGCCGACCTCCAGCAGATGATCGACCGTTTCGTGCCCCTCCCCGGGGAGTCGACCGCCGATGCGCTTGCCGCTCTCCACGCTCAGTACGACGATCGCGTCCACGTGTTCAACCAGGATCAGAAGATCGACGCGTTGATCCAGGAGACGCGCCGCGACAACGCACGTGAGCAGGCGCAGCAGCACAGCTCCCAGGGCGATGACGCGCCGGCGACCGGCACTTCCCCGGCGAGCGGCACTTCGGCGACGAACGCCGGCGACGCGCCCGACGATGTCCCGACGATGAACGTCCCCCCGGTCGACGCCGGTCAGGGGATGCCGACCCAGCCGGTTCCTGCGGAAGATCAGGCACCGCCTCCGGTCGAGCTCCATCCCGACAACGACGTGACCAACGCGATCCGCACGGAAGCCACCCAGATCCTGCAGCAGATGGAGAGCGACCGGCGGGCGACGTTCGGCGGGGGCATTCAAGATCCGCAGACGACGATGCAGTACTACGCGAACCAGCAGGTTCACATGGCGCAGCTGCAGCAGTTGGTCAGCGATCAGCAGGCGGTCGCGCTCAAGACCGATGGCGGAATGCCCTCCGACGCCTTGCTCGATCGGATCAATGCCGCCACGGTCGGTCTGGTCGCGCAGGCCAACTCGGCGATGATGCAGGCCACCCAGCAATACGCGAGCGCGACCGGCATACCGCAGATCTTCACGCCACCCCCGCTGGTGCCCATCCCGGTGGTCGTGCCCGACCTGCCCGACCCCGCATCGATCCCCGATCCGGAGCCCGCGGCCGCAGCCGAGCCACCGTCGGCGGCGTATGACGCGGTCGCGAGCCAGGTGGCGGCGATCAACCAGGCGATGGCCCAGCAGGCCGGCGCGAACGGCCTGCCGTTCACGCCGATCCAGGTGCCGATGGATCCAACCGACGCAGCGCCAGACCTCGCTGCCGTCAACGCCGGAGTGGCCGCGCAGGTCGCGGCCTCGAACGCGCAGATGGCGGCCATGGCGTCGGCCATGAACCGACCGATGGTGCAGATCCCGGTCCCGACGATCACCCTGCCCGACGACGTACCGACCGACACGACGCCTGATGCTGGTCAAGCAGCCGGTCCGGTCCCGGATCCGGGTTCGGGTCGCGCGATGGGCGAGTCCGGTCCGGATGCACCGTCGGCGGCGTTCGACGCGGTGGCGACGCAGGTGGCGGCGATCAACCAGGCGATGGCCCAGCAGGCCGGCGCGAACGGCCTGCCGTTCACGCCGATCCAGGTGCCGATGGACCCAACCGATGCGGCGCCGGATCTTGCTGCGGTCAACGCCGCGGTGGCCGCGCAGGTCGCCAGCGCGAACGCGCAGATGGCGAGCATGGCGTCTG
>JAOBWQ010000385.1 GCA_025463425.1 Ilumatobacteraceae bacterium
TGGCCCATGTCGGCGTAGAGCGCCTCGCCACCGGTGACCACGAGGAAGATCGAGCCAAGGGTGAGGAACGACTTCAGCGGCGCAGCCGTGAAGAAGTCGACGCCGTACATCGGGTTGACGGCTTTGAGCACGCTCGGCATCCGCACGATCTGGTTCAGCCCGAGGAGGCCGAGCACCGTGAACCAGACCACCATGATCGGGCCGAAGACGCGGCCGATCCCACCCGTGCCGCGCCGCTGGACCAGGAACAGCACTGCCAAGATCGCCACGGAGATCGGGATGATCAGGCTGTCCAAGGCGCTCGTGGCCTCCTTGACGCCTTCGACCGCGCTCAGCACGGAGATCGCCGGCGTGATCAGCCCGTCGCCGTACAGCAGCGCGGTGCCGAACACGCCGAGCGTGACGATGATCGCCGCGTTGCGCTTCATCTGGCCCTTGCCGCGTGGCATCACCATCGCGGTGAGGGCGAGGATGCCGCCCTCCCCCCGGTTGTCGGCGCGCATCACGAACACGAGGTACTTGACCGAGATGATCACGATCAGCGCCCAGAACACGATCGAGACGACGCCCAGCGCGTTGACCGGATCAGCGGCGTTGAGATGGTGCTCCGCGAACGCCTCGCGGAACGCATAGAGCGGTGAGGTGCCGATGTCGCCGTAGACGATCCCCAGCGCGCCGAGCGCCAGCGCACCCATGCCAGCCTTGTGAGCGTGGCCGCCATGGGGGACGGTCAGCGCCGCGCTGACCACGGCTCCGTCTGCCTCGGGAGCCGGCGCGTCCGGCGCGTCCGTCGCGGTCTGTCCTTCGGGCTCCTCGATCACCAGACGAACCTAGTCGGTCGGTCGCGCCGGGCCGTGAACGGCGTATTCCAGGACGTTGAACGCTCCGAGTCCGGGGTCGGCCAGCAGCGCCTCCGATTCGCGGACCCGGCTCCGCATCGCCATCGCGGCAAGGGTCGGTCGACTTGCTGCCGCAGCCCACGCCTGCCTCCCTTCATCGACCATCGCGGCGATGCCCCATCGCTGGAGGAACTGGCTCTGCGTGCGCACCGCGTCCGGTTGTCCGACGGCCGCGACGATCTGTTCGAGCACGACATCGGCGGTGATGTCCTGCAGGCCGGGGTTGCGCAGGTAGTGGTCACCGCGCTCCTGGCCCCGGTAGGTGCGCAGCCAGTCCCGCCAGGGTCGGTTCGCGAACGCTGCCGTGGTCGGCAGGGCGTAGTCGATGATCACGATTCGGCCGGCCGTCAGTGAGCTTCGGGCGGCGTCCACCCAACGGAGCGCCGCCTGCTGCACCGGGACCCGCGCGCCGTGTGGCGCGACCTTCGGCAGCCCGAGCAGGTCGAGATCGGCGGCAGGGCGCAGGATCTCGGCGAACGTTCCGTCATGCTGCTCCATCACGAACGCCTCGCGCCACCCGCCGTCCATCACGAACAGGCGGAACGGCAGGTTGTCGAGCAGCTCGTTGGCGATGATCACCCCGGTGAAGGTCTCGCTCGGCATCTCGGCGAGCGACTCGATCCCGGCGGGATGGGCCTCGCGCTGGGCGGCAGCGACCTCGACAGCGATGTAGCGCAGCGCATCCGCACAGTCAGGCTGCGCGGCCAGCACCGCCCGTGCGAGCGTGCCCGGCCCTGCACCGGCATCGACCACGACGAACTCCTCCGGCTGCCCGAGCTCGCGCCACCAGTGATCGAGCGCACGCGCGAGGACGGCGCCGAACAGGGGTCCGACTTCTGGGCTGGTGATGAAGTCGCCGCGGCTGCGTCCGGCCGAGCCACCGGAGGTGTAGAACCCCTGCGGCCCGTACAGGGCCAGGGCCATGAACCGCTCGAACGAGATGGCGTCCTGTGCGTCGGCTATCGCCGCGCGGATGTCGTCACTTGCCGAGGGCACCGGTGTGCACGAGGTCGTTGAGATCCCCGAAGCGCAACACCAGCTGCGGCAAGATGCCGAGCACGAGGGTTGCGATGCCGGTGATGCCGAGCGCCGCCAGCAGCGACGACGGCACCTTGACCGGCGCATTGCTGCCGTCGATGCTGGGCTTCATCCACATCTCGCGCATCAGGTTGCCGTAGTAGCCGAACGCGATCACGGTGTTGACGGCGCCGATGATCGCGATCGCGTAGCCGAACCCGGTGCCTGCTTCGAGCACGGCTCGGAAGGCGTTGAGCTTGGCGAACCAGCCGCCGAACGGCGGGATGCCGGCCAGTGAAGCGAGGAAGAAGGTCATGATCGCCGTGAGGCCGGGCGCCCAGGTGAGCATCCCACCGAAGCTGCTGATCTCGCCGCTGCGCGTGCGCCGGCTGTCCGCGATGACCACGGCGAACACACCGAGGTTCGTGCTGGCGTAGACGAGGAGGTACACGACGATGGCCTTCAGCGAGGTCTCGGCGGCCTTGGTGCCCGCAACGACGAAGGGCATCAGGATGAAGCCACCCTGGCTGATCGAGGAGTAGGCGAGCATGCGCACGATGTTCGTCTGCTTGAGCGCCAGCACGTTGCCGACGGTCATCGTCAGGGCCGCCAGCACGAAGATGAACGGCTGCCACACGTCCTTGGCCGACGGGAACGTCAGGTAGACCATGCTGACGAGGGCGATGAAGCCACCCGCCTTGGATGCCACCGACAAGAACGCCGTGACCGGTGTCGGTGCGCCCTGGTAGGTGTCCGGCGCCCAGCTGTGGAACGGGACGGCGCTGACCTTGAACCCGAACCCGACGACGATGAACACGATCGCAAGGGCGACGACGCCCGAGGTCTTGTTCGCGGCGAGGTAGGCCGAGATGTCGGTGAGCTTGGTCGACTGGCTGACGCCGTACAGCAGGCTCATCCCGTACAACATGATCGCGCTCGCGAACACGCCGAGCAGGAAGTACTTCACGCCGGCTTCGTTGCTCTTCGCGTCACGCTTGCGCCACGCGGCGAGCATGTAGGTGGGGATCGACAAGAACTCGAAGGCGACGAAGACGCTGACGAGATCGCGCGAGCTGGTCATCATCACCATGCCGAGCACGCTGGCCAGCAGCAGCACGTAGTACTCGCCCTGGTGGTAACCGCCCTCTTCGATCTCGTTGGTGGACAGGAGCACCACCACGTAGCCGATGATGAGGAACATCGCCTTCATGATCAGGCTGAACTTGTCGACCACGTAACGGCCGTCGAACATCGAGCGCGTGTCGTCGCCGATCACCCCGAGGGTGACGATCGGGATCAACGACCCGATGAGGAACAGGCCGGCGATCGTGGCCGTCAGCCAACGCTTGCTCTCGCTGATGAAGAGGTCGACGAGCAGCACGACGCAGATGCCCGCCGACAGGATCAGCTCGGGCGCGAGCGCGTGGTAGTCGATGCGCGGACGGACGAAGTCGCCCGCCGCAGCCAGGACAGTGGACAGCACGGGTCAGCCCTTCCCGAACGCCTTGAGCACGACCTGCGACGCCGGATCGATGACCTTGAAGAGCAGGTTCGGGTAGATGCCGAAGACCACGATGCCGATCAGGAACGGGCTCCAGGCCAACCACTCGGTGATCTTCACGTCGTGGATGTCGCTGTGGCCATCTGCATGCAACCCGGCATCTGCGTTGGCGGCGGCGCCGACGGTGGAGACCGCGCCGTGGCCGCCGTGCACGTCGTGGGCATCTGCCCCGGCGAACTCTTCCTTGGGCTCACCGAACGCGACCCGCTGGAACAGCCAGAGCAGGTAGCCGGCGGCCAGCACCGTGCCCACCGCGGCGATGATCATGAACACCCGGAAGGTCTCGTGACCGACGCCGGGCAGCGTGCTGTTGCCGCCGAACGGGTTGTACGCCGACACGATCGCGGGGAACTCACCCCAGAAACCGGCAAGGCCGGGTAGGCCGAGCGACGCCATGGCACAGAAGCCCATGATCCAGCCGAGTTTGGGCATCTGCTTGAGCATCCCGCCGAGCCGCTTGATCTCGAGGGTGTGGTAGCGGTCCTTGACCGAGCCGGCGACGAAGAACAACAT
>JAOBWQ010000675.1 GCA_025463425.1 Ilumatobacteraceae bacterium
GGCCGGAACCGGAGGGCCGGCAGTGAGCCAGCACGCGCTCCCCGTGGAAGGGTCGGAGGTCGCCGGGGTCGTGCCATCTGCATACGTGTCGTCGGCGGTACCGATCTCTCCATCGGGGCCGACCCCGGTGGAGCACACCGCCGGAAACAACTCACCGACGCCAGCGGAGACGGGGAGGTTCTCCGCAGGCGCCGGCGCTTCGACGAGCGAGCGGTTCGTGAGGGCCGATCCGGGGGAAGATTCGACGATCACCCCGCTCGAGCTCGTCTCGGGCATGACCGCGCCCACGCGATGGGCAGGTCCGACAAACGCGACACTGCACACCGCGATCAGCACGACTCGCCGAAGCCTGGCCGATCTGCTCGCGGATGCGGCGCTGCGGTACGTCATGCCCGGCGAAGGTCCGGCGGAACGCGATTCGGGCATGATGGTCGGCGAGCGAACTTCAAGGCGGCCGAACGGCCACTCAAAAGCCCAATGGCGTTGGGACGACCCTGCACGGCAGGCAGTAGCGTGTCGCCCTTGTGGGTACCGACAAACGCGAACGTCAGAAGGCCAACCGACAGCTGAAGCTGGAGGAGATGGCTCGGGAAGCACGCAAGCGCAAAACCAAGAAGCGCGGCCTGCAGTTCGGCCTCGGTGTCCCGCTCCTCATCGTCGTCGTGTTCGGGGCGATCCGCCTGTTCGGCAAGGACGACACCAAGTCGATCAGCGCTGCCAGCACCACCGCGGTCGCCACCGACGGCTCTGCCGACATCAGCACCACCAGTGGCGTGCCCGGCCAGCCGCTGGCCTGCCCGGCCGAAGACGGCAGCGCTGCCGCCGTGCACCAGTTCCCCGCGGCACCGACGATGTGCATCGACACGACCAAGAAGTACACCGTCACCGTGACGACCAGCCTCGGCGCGTACACCGCCGAGCTCGACGCGACGAAGGCTCCGCTCGCCGTGAACAGCTTCGTCTACCTCGCCCGCTACCACTACTTCGACAACACCCCCTGCCACCGGATCATCCCCGGCTTCGTCATCCAGTGCGGCGATCCCACCGGCACCGGCAGCGGCAACCCCGGATACAGCTTCAAGGACGAACTGCCCAAGGCGGGCGAGTACAAGCTCGGCTCGTTGGCGATGGCCAACTCCGGCGCGGACACCAACGGATCGCAGTTCTTCGTGATCTCCGGGAACGACGGCATCGCCCTGCCACCGAAGTACTCGCTGTTCGGTCAGGTCACGTCAGGACTCGACGTCGTCGCCAAGCTGGACGCCGTCGGCACCGCCGGCGCAGGCACGCCGTCGACGCCCGTCACGATCAACTCGGTCACCGTCGCCGAGAGCTGAACTCGCCGACTGGTCGGCCGGCTCAGGCGATCAGCTCGCCGTGGACTTCTGGGGAGCCGACGTGCTCCCAGCCCGCTGCGGTCCGCAACAACGCGCTGCCGGTCGGCAACACGCCGACGGCGAACCCATTGGCCAACTTCAGCGTGCGGTGCAGACGCTCCGGTGACATCGTCTCCGACTCCGTCAGCAGGGCCAGGCCTTCGACGAAACCGAGGCCGAGCGTGAACGCACCACCGCGCGGATCGGTCATCGGATCGCACAGACAGGCTGCGCTCGCGCCCGTTGCGACGACCGCGCCACCGCCTGCGACGACCTGAGCCAGCGCGGCGAACAACGCCGTGTCCTTCAGCACCGAGCGGAGGTGCAGTGGCGAGTCGCCCGCGAGGTACACCATTCGGGCGCCCGCGACGGCCGCGGCGTGACCCGCTTCGTTGGCATCCGCACGCCGCAGGACGAGTCGACCGTCGACCGTGACACCGAGCCGCTCACCCCAGGCCTGGGCGGTCTGGATCATCCGTCGCGGCTGTTCGAACGCATCCGCGGTCGGCAGCACGACCACTTCTGACGCGCCGCTGTCGGCGATCAACCGACGATCGAGATCGTCGTTGGCCACGAAGGGGCCGCCACCGAGGAGGGCAATCGTTCCGGTCATGGCGACCACCATAGAGGGCGCGCCACGAAGGGCACCCGAGCGTCGGCGGTCAGGCCGCTGGTTCGATCAGGCGCTGCCGAAGCGCGTCGATCTGGTCATCGGTGATGCCGATGCTGCGGGCGTAGTCGACGAGCGTGCCGTGGGTCTCGCGCAGCTCGACCAACACCTCGGCCATGACCTCGGGCGGGCATTCGAAGTAGTACGCCGGTGAGCTCTCCATCCGAGCGCGCGCTTCTTCACCCTGTGTCTCGGCCAGCTTCGCCCAGGCGGCGCGCATCGCCTTCATGCCCTCGGCGGTCTTGCCGTAGTCGGCGGCGATGTACTCCTCCGGCACGCCCAGCACGGCCAGCAGCATCGCCGCGACCAGGCCGGTGCGGTCCTTGCCCGCCGCGCAGTGGAAGACGACCGGTGCGACCTCAGGGTCGGCGATGACCTGGATCGCACGCGCGATCTTGTCCGATCCCGAGGCGAGCATGTTGCGGTACGCCTGCATCAAGAAGTCGTGCGCGTTGGCCACCGCCGCGCTCTCCTCCGGGTTCCAGGTGCGGTCGATCACCGACAGGTGGTGGAACGCGACCGAGTGCTGATCGACCGGATAGGTGCCACGCTCGGCCAGTTCGGTGTCGGTGCGGAGGTCGATGACGGCACCGAGGCCGCGAGCTCGCAACACCTCGACGTCGTTCTCGGTGAGGCGCCCGAGACCGTCGGCCCGGTAGACCAGACCCCAGCGGGTCGTGCCGCCGTCGAGGGCCGGATAGCCACCGAGATCGCGGAAGTTGTGCACGCCGTGGAGGGCGAGCGAGCGCCGATCGTCGTTCAGCACCGCGTCGAGCGCGGGAGTGGACAGGGGGTCGAGCTGGGGGGAGGTCGTCGACGAATCCACGCCCCGACGGTACCGGTCGCGCGTGAACGGGACGTGGCCGGGTGACGAACGGGGGTCGAACAGGGCATCGCTTGCCGGTCGTGTCACCACGGACGGTTGCTCTTGTTACCCACGGGTAAGTAAGGTGAGCTGCCATGACTGAGATCACGACCGTCGGCATCCTCGGCTCGGGCATCATGGGCGCGGGCCTCGCCGAAGTGGCTGCCCGGGCCGGCTACACCGCCATCGTCCGCTCCCGTTCGCACGAAGCAGCTGACGCGATGGTGCAGGCGATGGCCAAGAGCCTGGCCAAGCAGGTCGAGAAGGGCAAGCTCGACGGCGACGAGCGCGACGCGATCCTCGGTCGGGTGATCGCGACGAGCCACCTCGGTGACCTCGTCGACTGCGACCTCGTGATCGAGAGCGTCGTCGAGGATCTCAGCATCAAGAAGCAGCTCTTCGCCGAGCTCGATTCGGTCGTCAAGCCAGACGCGATCCTGGCGAGCAACACGAGCACCTTGCCGGTGGTCGAGCTGGCGATGGTCACCCAGCGGCCCGATCGGGTCTGTGGTGTCCACTTCTTCAACCCGGCGCCGATGATGAAGCTGGTCGAGATCGTCCGTCCACTGACCGCCAGCGACGAGACGATCGCTGCGGTCACTGAGTTCGCAGTGCAGTGCGGCAAGGACGCCGTCGAGGTCAAGGACCAGGCCGGGTTCATCGTCAACGCGCTGCTGTTCCCGTACCTCAACAACGCCGTCCGACTGGCCGATCAGGGCGTCGCGTCCATCGCCGACATCGACACGGCGATGAAGGGTGGCTGCAACTTCCCGATGGGGCCGTTCGCGCTGCTCGACCTCGTCGGTCTCGACACGTCGGTGGCCATCCTCGACGCGCTGTATGCCGAGGTCCGCGACCCGAACTACGCAGCCGTGCCGACCCTGCGGCGGATGGTGGCGGCAGGCCGGCTCGGCCGCAAGAGCGGTCACGGCTTCTTCGACTACGCCCGCTGACGCCTCGCGCCGAGCTCGCCCGTCGGGCATGCTGGAGACGTGAGCGACGTTGCATCCTGGACCGCCGCGCCCACTCCCTTCGAACCGCCGCCGACCAAGTGGCGGCTGCCGTCTCCCCACCTGGCCGATGACCGAGGACTGGTCGCGATCGGCGCCGATCTCGAGCCGGGCACGCTGCTGGCCGCTTATCGCGGCGGCCTGTTCCCGATGCCTATGGGCCGGCGCGACATCGGCTGGTGGTCGCCGAACCCTCGGGGCATCCTGCCCCTCGACGGGCTCCGGGTGTCGTCGTCGCTCCGCCAGAGCTGCCGCAAGTACACGGTGCGCTTCGACACCTGCTTCCGCGAGGTGATGACCCGTTGCGCCGATCCGCGGCGCCCGAACGGCTGGATCAACAAGCAGTTCATCGACGCCTACGAACGGCTGCACCGCCTCGGCTGGGCACACAGCGTGGAGACCTACGACCACGACGGGACGTTGATCGGCGGGTTGTACGGCGTGCGCATCGGTGGCCTGTTCGCCGGCGAGAGCATGTTCTCGACGGGTCGAGACGCGTCCAAGGTCGCCCTCGTGCACCTGGTCGATGCGCTCAACTCGTCCTCGGTCGAGCTGCTCGACGTGCAGTGGAACACGGCGCACCTCACCTCGCTCGGTGCGATCGACGTGCCCCGTGACGAGTACCTCCGCCGGCTCGAGCTGGCAACGAGTGCACGTCGGTGACATATCGGCACATCGGATGCGGAACTTGAGGAACTTTTCCGAGAAATCTCGAAGATCTTCCCGACGCGGTGTGGCGGCAGCGTTCTGCCTGCTCACAGCGTGTTCGGCGGCCTCGCCGCGCCAGGTTCAGCGCGGCCTGCAACTGGTGCTCGACCACCGGGCGGCCCCGGCAGTCGACACGATCGAGGTGTTCGTGTGCGCTGTGCCGCTGCCCACCGACGACCCGATCTACGGCACGCTGCCGCTCCGCCTCGACCTCTCGGCGAAGACGATCGCGGCGGCGATGGAGGCACACGTCCGCCCCTACTTCACTCAGCTGTCCCACGGCCGCTACCAGCCGCACTTCACGGCCGGAACAACTCTCACGATGGACGCCGGCGAGACCCACGACCACTGCGTGGACCGCGCCCTGGATGCGAGCGCGGTCGATGTTGCAGCAGTGCTCGTGGTCGCGAATGCGGAGCACCTCTCCACCGAACCGGGAGGCTGGGGCAAACCGGGCGCGGCCTGCCCGACGAGCTTCTGCCGCGCGGCCTCGACCCGACGCTCCGCCTACGTCGGCGCATCGGACTTCCACCCCGACAACGGGACGGTGCCGCTGCTGGACCTGATCGAGCACGAGCTCGGGCACACCCTCGACCTGCCCCACAGCGGCGACGCGGCGGCCGCGTACGACAGCGCCCTCGATGTGATGAGCAACAGCGCTGCGCCACGTGAGGTCCAGCCGGGACGAAAGGACGCTCAGGACACCATCGCGATCGATCGGCTCGAGCTGGGTTGGTTGAGCGCGGCGGACGTGACGGTGGCCCCAGCTGGCGGCGGCAGGTTCGACCTGCTGCCGTCGAACGGTGACGACGTCGGCGGAGGGACGCGCCTGCTCGTGCTCCCCGTCAGCGATCTGACGTTCCTGACCGTCGAGTACCTCGACAACACAGGCCTCGACGACGCACTGCCGGTCGCCGGCATCGCGGTGCACCGCATCGATCAATCACCCGGCGTCTGTACGAAGCCCGCCGCGGGCGTGTGCGCCGGCATCGACCGCGAACAGATCGCGCTCGGCAGCGCCCCGCCACACACCGATCTGCTCCGTGCGGCGGGAACGACGTGGACCGTCGACGGATGGACGATCGCAGCGACCGGCTCGGTTGCCGGCGACGCGCCGGGTCGGGCGGGGGTGGAAGTGCACGCTACCGGTGGGTAACACTGGTGTCGTGAACGACCCTGTGGTGCATCGTGACGATCCATGGCTGATGCGCACGTACTCCGGCCATTCGACCGCGCGTGCGTCCAACGAGCTCTACCGCGGCAACCTGGCCAAGGGCCAGACCGGCCTGTCGATCGCCTTCGACCTTCCCACCCAGACCGGCTACGACCCCGACGATCCGCTCGCTCGCGGTGAGGTCGGCAAGGTCGGCGTGCCGGTGGCGCACCTCGGCCACATGCGCACCCTGCTCGACCAGATCCCCCCGGCACAGACGAACACGTCGATGACCATCAACGCGCCGGCGGCGTGGATGCTCGCGCTCTACGTCGCCAACGCCGAAGAGCACGGCGCTCCATCTGCGTCGCTGCGCGGCACGACCCAGAACGACATCGTCAAGGAGTACCTCAGCCGCGGTACGTACATCTTCCCGCCCGAGGCCTCACGGCGGTTGATCGTCGACATGGTCGCGTGGTGTGCGAAGCACGCGCCGAAGTGGAACCCGATGAACGTCTGCTCGTACCACCTCCAGGAGGCAGGGGCGACGCCCGTGCAGGAACTGGCGTACGCACTGGCCACGGCCATCGGCGTGCTCGACGCAGTGCGCGACAGCGGTCAGGTCGAGCCCGAGGAGTTCACCCAGGTCTTCGCCTCGATCTCGTTCTTCGTCAACGCCGGCATCCGGTTCATCGAGGAGATCTGCAAGCTGCGCGCGTTCACCGAGCTGTGGGACCGCATCGGCCTCGAGCGGTACGGCGTGACCGACGCCAAGGCCCGCCGCTTCCGCTACGGCGTGCAGGTCAACTCGCTCGGGCTGACGGAGGCTCAGCCGGAGAACAACGTGCAGCGGATCGTGTTGGAGATGCTGGCCGTCACGATGTCGAAGCGGGCCAGGGCGCGCAGCGTGCAACTGCCGGCGTGGAACGAGGCCCTCGGGCTGCCCCGTCCGTGGGACCAGCAGTGGTCGTTGCGGATGCAACAGGTGCTCGCGTTCGAGACCGATCTGCTCGAGTACGGGGACATCTTCGACGGCTCGACGGTGATCGAGGCCAAGACCATCGAGCTGCGCGACGCGGCCTGGAGCGAGCTGCAGGACGTGCTCGCGCTCGGTGGCGCGTTCGAAGCCGTCGACGAGCTGAAGGGTCGCCTCGTGCGCTCGATGGCCGAACGCACTCGGCGGATCGAGTCCGGGGCCCAGATCGTCGTCGGCGTCAACCGCTACACCGAGACGGCGCAGAGCCCGCTCGGCGGCGACGGCAACATCCTCATCGTCGATCCGGCGGTGGAGCAGGAGACGATCGACGACGTCGTCGCCTGGCGCGCGGCCCGCGACAACGACGCCGTCGCGGCAGCGCTCCTCGCGCTGCGCACCGCGGCGCTGGGCGACGAGAACATCATGGGACCGTCGATCGAGCTCGCCAAGGCCGGCGGCACCACCGGTGAGTGGGCCACCGAGCTGCGTTCGGTGTTCGGTGAGTACCGCGCCCCGACCGGTGTCGGCGCCGCCGTCGGTGGCCGCTCGAACGAGCTGGCAGCCGTTGCGGAGTACGTGCGCTCGATCCCCGGCGGACCCCCGAAGTTCCTGGTCGCCAAGCCGGGTCTCGACGGCCATTCGAACGGTGCCGAGCAGATCGCCGTCGCCGCCCGCGACGCAGGCATGGAGGTGATCTACAGCGGCATTCGGCTGACCCCCGAGCAGATCGCCGCATCCGCGCGCGACGAGGATCCCGACGTGATCGGCCTGTCGATCCTCAGCGGATCACACCTCGCGCTCGTGCCCGACGTGCAGAAGGCACTGGCAGATCTCGGCGTCGACATCCCGATCGTGTTGGGCGGGATCATCCCCGAACAGGATCGTGCCGGGTTGATGGCAATGGGCATCGCCCGCGTGTACACGCCAAAGGACTACGAGCTCGGGCGGATCATGCGCGACATCGCCGAGCTCGCCGCCGCCGGCCGCGGCTGACCAGCCCGAGGATCGATCACGCACGCACGGGCGTCGACTGCTCGATCCAACGCTCGAGCCGGGGACCCGTCTCGAAGCTGGTGATCAGCGCATAGCGCGGCGCCGTGCCGTTGTGGACCACGACGTGCCAGAGCCGCTGCGAATCGACGACGAAGCGTGCGCCGCGGTGCAACGGCACGCGGACCTCGGTGGTGGGGTCCGGCAGGCCGTCGGGCCCGGTGTCCATCAGCAGCATGTAGCTGTCCGGGTTGTCGGTCAGCTCCAGCCAGGTGCGCACGACCCAACCCTCGTCGTCGGGGTTGAAACGGTTGTTGTCGTCGCGGTGGAAGCTGCGGAACGCAGTCTCGTGGTCCTGCGGTTCGAGCTTGATCACCCGCACCCGGCCGAAGTTGGCGCCGATGTCGTCCACGTAGCGGCGCAGCGTCGGCGCGACCTCGGCGTTCGACGTCCACAGCGCGTCCTTGTCGGTCTTGCCCTTGTCCCAGAACCCACGGCAGTCGAGTTGGCCGTCGGCCGACGCCAGCGGCGCGAAGTTGGTGTCGCCCCCGCTCTTCCAGTCCATGTACTCGAGCGACTCCCACTCGGCGGCAGGCAGCGCGAAGTCGGCGTCGGTCAGTTCGACCCAACCGTGCTCGGCCAACGCGGCCAGACGAGGGTGGGGCGTCTGGAGGGGGATCTTCACCGACCAGTGCTCCTGGGTGGGCCAGAACGAGCTCATCGGAAAAGTCTACGGCTCACGGTGCGCTGGTCGGGGTCACCGTCGTGGCGTCGAGCACGGTCGAGTCGACCACCGAGCTGGCCGTCGTCGAGGACGCGAGATCGCCGGGCTGCGGGATCTTGATGGTCTGGCCGCTCTCGATGTGCTGCGGGTTGGTGATCCCGTTGAACGCGGCGAGCTCCTGGGTGCTGAGGCCGAACATCTTGGCGATCGCCGACAACGAGTCGCCGGCCTGGATCACGTAGTGGTCCGGGATCGTGGTGGTGGTCGGCGGCAACGTGGTGGTGGTCGTCGTGGTGGCGATCGGCGGCAGCGTGTCGCCGGCGTGGCTGTTGTCGCTGCCGCACGCCGCGAAGATGGTCGCCGCAGCGGCCACGGTGAGTATCCCGCCCATGCGCGTGCGGTAGCGGGGGAACGTCCGGTCGGCGGGTTGGCTCATCGCCGCCATCGTACGCGGAGAACTCGCTCGACTCCGGGCGCCCGCAGCGATCACAGCCGACAGCTCACAGGTGCGCACCTCGTTGACGGTTCCCCGGCCAGCGGGACGGTCGCCGTGGTGCCCGCCACCCAGGCCATCGCCGGAGTCGACACGCGGATCCTCGCGATCCGCACCCGAATCGCGAGGCTGACCGGTGGTGCGCCCGCCGCGTCGGGATCGACATCGACGCCGACGACCGTGGCGTTCGACCCGTTCGGCGTCGCATACCAGCAAGCCCTCGACGGGATCACGCCCTCCGCTCCACCGACCACGGGGAACGCTCCCTCGGCCGGCTTCGACACTGCCTCAGGGGCACGCACGGAGGCTGTGGCGGTGCGTGTGCCCGGACGGGCGACACGCGTCTCGCCGACGAGCGACGCTCCACGAGCAGCGGCACCCGGCGCGCTCAGCGGCGCGGAGGTCGCCCACGACGCCTACAACGCGGGGTTCCGCGGTGAAGACCTCGTCAAGGTCGTCGCGATCGCCAAGCGCGAATCGAACTGGAAGCCGGGAGCGTTCAACGGCAACACGGCGACACAGGACAGGTCGTACGGGCTGATGCAGATCAACATGCTCGGCGATCTGAGCGGCGCCCGCCTCCAGCAATTCGGGATCACTTCGAACGAACAGCTCCTCGACGCACAGACGAACTTGAACGCCGCGTTCACCCTGTACACCCGAGCGGGCAACAAGCTGACCGCCTGGGGCGGTTACAAGGGCCAGTCGGACACGTTCGGCACGGATCTCGGCGCGGCTCGCCAGGTGGTCATCGACGCCGGGCTGGACCCCGGCGCGGCGCCATACTGAGTCGATGAGCGACGCACCGCCGGAACCGTTCTCGACCGGCTGGCTGGATGTCGGCGACGGCCACGTCCTCTACCACGAACAGGTCGGCAACCCGGATGGCATCCCGGTCCTGTACCTGCACGGCGGACCCGGTTCCGGCTGCACCCCGGGCAGCCGGCGCAACTTCGACCTGCGCCGCCATCGAGCCGTGTTGTTCGACCAACGCGGATCGGGTCGCAGCACCCCGCACGCCAGCGAAGAGGGCGTGCATTGGGCGAGCATGGACATGGACCACCACATCGCCGACATCGAGCTCCTGCGCGAGCTTCTCGGCATCGAGCGCTGGATCGTGTTCGGCATCTCGTGGGGTTCCGTGCTCGGCGCGACGTACGCAGAGCGGCATCCCGAACGATGCTCGGCCGTGGTCCTCGCCGCGGTCAGCACCGGCACGCGCGCGGACATCGACTGGCTGACCGTGCACGCCGGCCGCTACTTCCCAGCGGAGTGGCACGAGTTCTGCGACCATGTGCCAGAGGCGATGCGCGACCTCCGCCTCGTCGACGCGTACCACCGGTTGCTGATGGATGTCGATCCCGCCGTGCGCGACGCGGCCGCGGTCGCGTGGTGCCGGTGGGAGGACGCCCACGTCGCCACCACGCCTGGGGCGACACCCAACCCGCGGTACGACGAGCCGTCCTTCCGGCTCGGCTTCGCCCGCCAGGTGACCCACTGCTGGCGCAACGACTCATGGCTCGTGGGCGACGAGATCGTGGCCAACGCCGAATCGCTGCGCGGCATCCCCGGCTGGCTGATCCACGGCCGCCTCGACATCAGCAGCCCCCTCGACGGACCATGGCAGATCAACCGGGCATGGCCGGACAGCACGCTGATCATCGTCGACGACGAAGGGCACGGCGGCGACACGATGATGACCCACTGGCGGAAGATCCTCGCGGATCTGGCCTGAGTCGGGCCCGCTTCAGGTCGGGAACGTCAGCCGGGCCGGACGGTTCGGTCAGGTCGCAATCGCCCAGACGACGGCGAAGTGCACCGACGCAGCAGCGACGGTGAACACGTGCCAGACCTCGTGGTAGGAGAACACCGAAGGGCGCAGGCGCGGCCATGTCTTGGCGAACCAACGCGCTCCGAAGATGTACAGCGAGCCGGACACGAGGTACAGGATCGCCGGGGTCACGCCACCGCGCACCCACAGTGCGGGCACGGCCAGCGCGGCAAGGCAGCTCACGGTCGCGTACAACGCAGTCCCGACCGCGTCGCCTTTCGGCCAGTGGCCGAACTTGAAGACCGCACCCACGACTGACGCCGTCCAGATCAGCGCGAGGAGGCTGATCCCGAGTCCGCCCGGCATCGCGATCAGCAGGATGGGCGTGCTCGATCCGGCGATCGCCGCAAAGATCATCGCGTGGTCGGCCCGACGCCATGCGGCGCGAGCACGGAAGTCGTCGACCCACCGGTGATAGGTGGTGGACGCGGCGAACATCGCACACAGACCGCCTGCGTAGATCGAGCTGCCGACGATCGCCCGAGGGCCGTCGGAGAACACGATCAGCAGGGCCAGCGCCGGCATCGCGGCGAACAGGCCGAGCATGTGCACACGGCCGCGCCACGACGGCCGGGCGTCGCACCCGAGCGGATCGTCGCGACCGTCGCAGGTCTCGAAACGTTGATGAAGCGCCCAGTCACGACCGAGATCGTTGGAGACGCGGGTTTTTGTCGCTGGAGGCGCCACGGACGGCCTCTTCCAAGGCTCTGGACGACCATCGATCGCCGAGAGCAGAGTCTGGGCCGAGCGGACGTCCGTGTGTCGTCGAACGAGACTTCAGCCTACCTCGACCCCACCGCCGGGAGGTCGCGGGTCAGATCTCGCGCCAGCTGACGTAGCCCGCCAACATCGCCAGCTCGGCCTTCGCGGTGGCCTCCAGCGGCATACCGGGCAGCGCGCCCAGGGCGCGATCAGTGAGCGCTGTGATGTGCGCCTCGAGGTCGCGCAACGCTCCGGTGTCGATGATGACCTGTTGGATGTCGGCGATCTCGTCGTCGCCCAGGTCAGGCGCGCCGATGCGGTCGAGCACCGCCAGCTGAGCCGACGTGGCCGCTGCGCAGGCGAGCGCCATCAGCGGTGTGGGCTTGCCCTCGCGGAGGTCGTCGGCCACCGGCTTGCCGGTGACCGCGGTGTCGCCGTAGACGCCCAGCACGTCGTCGCGCATCTGGAACGCGTCGCCCAAGGGCAGACCGTAGGCGGAGAGCGGGGCGAGGAGCTCATCGACACGATCGGGGGCCGACATCATCGCCCCCATGTGCAGTGGACGCTCGATCGTGTACTTGCCGCTCTTGTACCGGCTGATCTGCTCGGCCTTGGCCCAGCGGCGTTCGCGGTGCGCGGAGCCGACGATGTCGAGGTACTGGCCGATGTTCAGCTCGACCCGGAGCTCGTTCCAGATCTCCCAGGCCTGTGCCGTCGCGCCACGCATCAGCTGATCGGCGTACACGAACGTCAGGTCCCCGACCAGGATCGCCACACCTTCGCCGTACCGACGTGGCTCGCCGGCCCAGCGACCGCCGTGTCGCTCCTCGTGCACGGTGTGCACCGTCGGCTGCCCGCGCCGCGTCGACGAGCCGTCCATCACGTCGTCGTGGAAGAGTGCGAACGCATGCAGCAGCTCCAGCGCGGCGCCGGCATCGATCACCTGCTGATCGTCGGGGTCACCACCGGCGCCGACGAACCCCCAGTGGCAGAAACCGGGACGTAGCCGCTTGCCGCCGACGAGGACGAGGTTGCGGATCGCTGTGAACGGGTCGGCCAGCACAGGGTCGAGCGCCGTCCACCGCGCGTCCTCCGCGTCGATCAACTTCCGGAGCCGCTCGTCCACTCGCGTCGCGATGCGGGCGAGTGACGGAGGGGCCTCGGGGATCACGCCTTGAGGCTAGGCCCACCGACGCAACCTGCCCCGTTCACGACGGCTCGGAGCGGCCCAGCTCGGCGACGACGTGCTCGATCTGCAGGCGGGCGTTGCCGATTCGTTCGCGGCAGAGCCCGATCAGCTCGGCAGCCCGCTGGACCTGGGTGGCCAAGCGATCGACGTCGACGTTGTCGCGTTCGAGCTCGGCGAGGATCCGCTCGAGCTCGGCCAACGCCTCCGCATACCCGGGCCGGTCGTCTCCGTCGACGGTGGTGGACTTCGCGGTGGTGCTCATCGTGGTTCCTCTCCTGCGGTGGCTCTGCCGGGTTCGCCGACGGTGGGTTCGACGGACTCGGCGCGACTGGTGAACGATCCGTCGGCCAGCGTCGTGATGATCTCGGTGCCGGGAGCGACGTCGGCGACGCTGCGAACGATCTGCCCATCGACCGTGCGCGTGAGCGACCAGCCTCGGGCAAGGGTGTGGACGGGATCGAGCAGACGCACTCGAGCCTCGATCTGGTCGATCGTGCGCAGCTGCTCGGCCGCGCACGTCAGCGGTCGCTGGCCGAGGCGGGCTGCAGCTCGAGC
>JAOBWQ010000003.1 GCA_025463425.1 Ilumatobacteraceae bacterium
ATCGTCGACGGTTCGACGCCCGTCACCGCCGCGCTGCTCGGCGAGCGGTACGTGCCGCACACCGCCGTCGCGTCGCTCGTGCTCGTGGCCCACGGGGGCACGGTCGACCTGCTCGATCACCCGCTGATCGACAGCGGCGCGATCGAAGGGCTCGACGGTGGCCGCCGGCTGGCAACCCTGACGGACATCACCGGCGGCACGGCCCTCGCCGCCGACCTCGAACGACTGACCGACGCGGGAGCGCTGGCCACGGCCGCGTATCTGCTCGGGCTCTCGACGCGCATGCTCGCCATCGCCGGTGACTACGCCCGCGATCGCCGCCAGTTCGGGCAGCCGATCGGAGCGTTCCAGGCCGTCAAGCACCTGATGGCCGACGCGTTGCTGAAGGTCGAGTTCGCCCGTCCGGCGATCTACCGCGCCGCGTGGTCGTTCGCCAACGACACCCCCGATCGCGGTCGCGACGTCAGCATGGCCAAGGCGCTCGTATCCGATGCCGCGCTGAAGGCCGCGCGCAGCGCGCTCCAGGTCCACGGCGCGATCGGCTACACGTGGGAGTGCGATCTCCAGCTGTTCATGAAGAAGGCGTGGGCCCTCGCGCCCGCCTGGGGCAGCGCCCAGCAGCACCGCCGTCGAGTTGCCGACGCCGTCCTCGGCCCCCGCTGACCCCCGCCCACCCCCCGGTTCCGCGCACGTTTTCCACCCCCACACCGCGTGTTCCACTGCAGACAACGGCAAGCGCGCTGCTCGCCCGGCCGCGCTTGCAGAAGTTTGCGAAAGATGTGCGCTCTGGGGGTCGAAAACGTGCGCGGAACTGGGGGTGGGCGGGGGGTCCGGGTCAGCTGATGGCCGTGCCGAAGAGGGCGCCGATGCCATAGGTGATGGCCGAGGCGAGCACGACGATCGCCAGTTGACGACCACCACCGCGCACCGTCGAGTTGCCGCTCCACCAGCTGACCAGACCGCCGACGAACAGGCTGGCGATCGCGGTCAGCGTGACCGAGATCGCCACCCCGGCGGCGCCCTGGGTGAAGAACCACGGAGCGAGCGGGATGAGCGCGCCGACGGAGAACAGCGCGAGCGAGCTGACCGCGGCCGTGACCGGTGACCCGAGCACGGCGGCGTTGACGCCGAACACCGTGCGCGCGGTGAAGTCGAGGAACTTGTCCTCGTCGAGCGGGAGCTCGGTGCTCGCCCGGCGAGCCGTGTCGCGGGCGAAGCCGTCGTCGACCAGCTCGTCGACGAGTTGGTCGAGGACCAGCTTCGGGTTGCGTCCGATCAGCCGGCGGAGCTCGGTCAGCAGGCCGCCGGAGAGCTCGGCCTGGCTGCGCACCGACACCCACTCGCCGGCCGCCATCGAGAACGCGCCGGCGATCAGGCTGGCGAAGCCCGCCAGGCGCACCGACGACGGTGCCGCGTTCGCGCCGGCGACCGCGAGGATCAGGCACAGGTTGGTGACGAGACCGTCGTTGACGCCGAGCACGGCCGCCCTCGCCCCGCCGCGCGCGACCTGATCGGCCTTGCGCTTGAGCGACGCTGCGTCTGCAGCGGCGTCACGTACGCCGGGCTCGATGGGTATCTGGGTCGGCCGGGCGGTGCCGGGTCGTTCGGGACGTGGCTTCACGGGTCAGGTGGTCAGACCTGTGAGGGTGCGAAGGTCGTCGAGGACCTCGTCGGCATGGGATTCGACGTCGCTGACGTCGTAGGTGCGGCGGATGATGCCGTCCGGGTCGATGAGGTACGAGTGCCGTGCAGCGAAGCGCTCGTAGTGATCGTCGCCACGCCGGATCACGTCGTACGCGGAGCCGACAGTTCGGTCCTCGTCGCTCAACAGCGAGAACCCGAAGCCCTGGATCTGTGCGAACGCGAGGTTGCCGGCGACGGTGTCGAATGACGCGCCGAGCACGATGCAGTTCGCCGCGGCGAAGTCCTCGGCGTGATCGCGCAGGTTCTGGCCCTCGATGGTGCACCCCGGTGTCTGCGCCGCGGGGTACCACCACAGCAGCACCCAGTGACCGCGCTGCCCGGCGAGGGTGACGACGGTGCCGTGCTGATCGGGCAGTGCGAAGTCGGGCGCGGCGGATCCGACGACCAGCATCGTCATCCGCCGGCGATCATCGCAGCCAACGCGGCGCGCTCGTCCGCCGACAGCGTGTCCAGCGCAGCGCGGCCGTCGCCCATCAGCTCGAGGAACTTCTGCCGCGAGCGCTTGCCCTTGGCACTGATCCGGATCCGTCGGGCGCGTGCGTCGTTGGGATCGACCTCGCGCTGAACGAGCCCGTCGCGCTCCAGTCGCTGCACCAGTGCGGTGATCGAGGAGGGATCGCAGTCCTGCAGTGAGGCGAGGTCGCAGAGCCGCTGCGGTTGGTCGAGCTGCATGAGCACCTTCACCTGCGCGTGGGTCACGCCGACGGCGCGTGCCGTCGCGTCGAGGTGCGACTGGATCCGTTCGGCGACGGCCAGCAACATCCCCACGGGATGGTTGGTGCAGGAGTCGGCCACATCTCCATTCTAGATGGGCAGATCTCACTCACCGGTGACACATCCTTGGGATGTCCATGTATTATGCATGGACATCCCAAGCATTCTCAGGAGCCCTCCGATGAGCAACACCGTTCAGGACCACTACGCGATCGACACCGTCGCCCAAGACGTGCTGTTCCGCTCGGCCCGCACCGCGAACAAGTTCAGTCCCGATCCCGTCACCGACGAGCAGCTGCATGCGCTGTACGACCTGTTCCAGTGGGCGCCGACCTCAGCCAACACCCAGCCGCTGCGCGTGCTGATCGTGCGCAGCGCCGAGGCCAAGGCCCGCCTTCAGCCGCACATCTACGAGATGAACCAGCCAAAGGTGGAGTCAGCCCCGGCAGTGGCGATCCTTGCCGCAGATCACGACTTCCACGAGAACATTCCCCGGCTGCTGCCGTTCCGTCCGGAGATGAAGGACATGTTCGCCGACCTCGCGATGCGTGAACCGTTCGCGATGTTCAACGCCAGCATCCAGACCGGCTACTTCATCCTCGCTGCGCGCGCAGCCGGGCTCGCCGCAGGTCCGTTGGCGGGTTTCGATGCCTCGGGCATCGACGCCGAGTTCTTCGCCGGCACGCCGCTGCACTCCGTGCTCGTCGTCAACCTGGGCAAGCCGGCCGAGCAGGAAGCGTGGTTCGACCGCCTTCCCCGCCTCGACTACGACGAGGTCGTGAAGGCCATCTGATCGAGCTGGCGCAACGCCGCGTCCCGGCCGAGTCCTTCAACGCGGAGCACGACCTCGCTGCAACCGATCGTGCGGTAGTAGTCGAGCTTGCCCGGATCCGGCAGCACACCGAACGGCACGACTTCGGGGACGCCGGTGCGTCCGGATTCGTCCCACACCGCCTGCAGGCGAGGGATGGCTTCGCGCACACCGGCTCCGCCGATCGGGAACCAACCGTCGGCGTACTCGGCGACCTGGGCGAACAGCTTCGGCCCCGCGCCGCCGCCGACCAGCATGCGGATCTTGCCGCCGCCGGGCTTCGGCCAGCTCCACGACGGCGGGAAGTTCACGTACGTGCCCGTGAACGCCGCCTCGTCCTTGGACCACAGCTCCATCATCGCCAGCACGTGCTCGCGGGCCTGGGCGCGTCGGGTTGCGTACTGGACGCCGTGGTCGGCCATCTCGTCCTGGTTCCAGCCGAAACCGACGCCCAGCGTCACCCGACCCCCGGACAGCGCGTCGAGCGTGGCGAGCTGCTTGGCCATCACCAAGGGGTCGTGCTGGGCGACGAGTGACACGCCGGTGCCGAGCACGAGCTTCTTGGTGACGGATGCGGCTGCGCCGATGGCGATCAACGGATCCATCGTCCGCCGGTACTCGTCCTTCAGCTCCGGGTCGCCCGTCGGCGGTGCCGTCACCCGGCTGACGGGGATGTGGGTGTGCTCGGGGAAGTACAGCGACTGGAACCCGCGAGCCTCGGCCTCGACGGCGAGGGTGACCGGATCGATCGTGCGATCGGTGAGGAAGACGGTGATGCCGATTCGCAAGAGACCGCGTCCTACTGCTTGACGAGGTCGGGCCGGGTGGCTGTCAGCTGACGGCGGATGCCCTCTTTCCAACCAATGGTGGTGTGGAAGCCCGTGCTGTGCAGCTTCTCCAGGTCGGGGATGATGGCTGCGATCGTCGCGGTGGTCGGCTCGTAGGTCGGCGTCAGACCGGTCAGGCGGCCGAGCTCGTCGCACCAGTCCTCGACGCCCGCCACTTCGTCACCGCCCCAGTTGACGATCGTCGCCGGAACCGAAGCGAGCGACAGGAGGTATGGGATCGAGCGGATCAGGTCGTCGGAGTGGATCGGCGCGTAGTTGGTCGGCTGATCGGTGTGCACCGCGATCGGCATCTTGTGTTCGAGCATCATCAGGTGGAACGTCATCCAGCCGTAGAGGTCGCCGTAGGGAACGCTGAGCCGGGCGATGACCGTCGGCACGCCGACCCGTTTGGCCATGTTCTTGACCATGACCTCGCCGGCGATCTTGGAGATGCTGTACGTCGTCATCCCCGGCATCGGCCGGTGGCTGTCGCCCAGCGGATCGGTCTCGCGCAGCGGTACGTGACCGTTCGGTTCGTAGACGGCCGTCGATGAGCAGTGCAGGAACGCCTCGGCCCCCTGGCACTTCTCCATCAGTGCGGCGGATCCATCGGCGTTGGCCGCGAACGCGAGCTCGAAGTCCTGGGTCTTCGCGACCGCGAAGTGGAGCACGACGTCGATGTCGTCGGGCACCTCGTCGAAGCGCTGCTTGGCGAGGTCGATGCTGATCGTCTTGACGCCGGCGACCTCCAGCGGCTCGCGCTTGGACGCGTCCTTGAGGCGGGCAGCGCCGTACACGGTGTTGCCGTTGGCCGCGAGCGCCGTGGCGACAGGGCCCGCAACCCAGCCGGTGACGCCGGTGACGAGGATCTTCTTGCCGGTGAGCTGGTCCATGTCGTGTCCTCTACCAGAGCTGGTCGGTGTAGGTGTCGGTGCCGAACACGGTCTGCTTCCACGGTGCTGTCCAGAGGTGCTTGGCCAATCCGCTGGCTTCGAGGTCCGCGCCGTACCGCGCGTAGACCTCGTCCCAACCCTCGGTGGGCACGTGGTCGAGGAAGTGCATCTGCAGGAACCTTCGGTCGGCGTTCGGCGTGCGCGGCACGTCCGGCGGTGCGTCGTCGAGCAGCGGCATCAGCGTCGCGCTGACGATCAGGTCCGGACCGCCGGCCTTGGCCATCGCGTCCGGCGCCCACGTGTCACGGGTCCACGCCTCGATGTCGGCGTGCGTCTTGCCTTCGGCGAGCTCGCCGACGTTGACGACCAGGCCGGCGTAGTCGCGGTCGAGGGCGAGCTCGGCCGATGTGCCGCGATCGCTCTTCTGGATCGCCCAGTCGTGGTCGTACAGCGCGGTGTGGATGTGGGTGCGCTCGGGGAACATCCGGCCGGACTTGTGCAACATCGTCACCGTGTCGACGCTCCAGCGGTTCCAGTCGTCGTGATGACCGTCCAGCACCCAGTAGATCGCCAGGTACGAACCCGTCGACGGGTCCGGCGTCAGCGGCGACTCGGTCGGGTAGCGCAACGCCTTGAGATCCTTGGTGGCCACGAACCGGTCGCCGGCGAAGCTGTACTCGCCGGTGAGCACGCCTCCGTAGAAGTGATCCCGCTCGTACCAGCGGTTGTACTCGACCTCGTAGCCCTTGGTCGGTTCCACCATCGTGAACAAGAGCGTGCCGAGCTTGATGACGTAGTCGCGTTCCACGAACAATCCCCTTCACACCGGCGTCGCTCGCCGGGCAGATCCAGACAGTAGGGCTTTCTGACGTCGCGTCAGAAACCGGAGCCCGGGAGCAGCCCGTCTACAGTGCCGCCCATGGCAGCCGTCCTCGCGGATCAGATCGTCCCCTCGTCCACCGCCGTCATCACGATGGAGTTGCAGCGGGGGGTCTGCGGCGATCGAGCGTCGATGCCCGCACTGGCCGAAGCCGTTGCGGCGTGCGGGATGATCGAGGCGACCTCGACGGTGCTGGCGGCAGCCCGCGCCGCAGGCGTGCTCGTCGTGCACTGCACCTTCTCGATGCCCGTCGATCCCGCCGACGCGGTCGCCAACACCCCGTTGATGGCGATGCTCGTCAAGAAGCAGGGATACATGGAACATGGCAGCGACGCGGTGCAGGTCATTCTCGCGCTCGGTCCGGAGCCCGGAGATCTCGAATCCAACCGTCATCACGGCTTGTCGCCGTTCGGCGGCACCGACCTCGACGCAACGCTGCGCGCACGGGGCATCACCACCCTCGTCGTCACGGGCGTCTCGTTGAACGTGGGCATCCCGGGGACGGTGGTCGAGGCGGTCAACCACGGCTACCGCGTGGTCGTCGCCCGTGACTGCGTCGTCGGGCTACCGACCGAGTACGGCGAGGCGATCCTGCAGAACACGCTCAACGTGATGTCGACGATCACCACCAGCGCGGCGATCATCGCTGCGTGGCCCGAGTAGCGCGACCGCGCCTGACGCACCGTGCGGCTGATCAGTTCCGAACGGAGCGATCCGTCGGTCGGCTTGGTGGCGACATCTCTGGACGGGTGTCACGCGGCGGGGCGTGCGGTGACGTCACAGGTGCGGATGATCGAGATCGAACAGTCGTTGCCCATGTCGCTGGAGACCCTTTGGCGTGACTACGCCGACCAGCTGATGCGCTTCGCCACGGTGCTGGTCGGTCCTTCAGACGCGGCTGACATCGTGGTCGACGCGTTCATGGCCGTGAGCCGGACCGCGACCGACGCCTTCGTCGTGAACGAGCGCGCCTATCTGTATCGCGCCTGCACCAACCGCGCCCACGATCTGCGCCGCTCGCGCGAGCGACGTTGGGCGCGCGATCTCGCCGCTGTGGTGCCCTCGTCCAGCGAGCAACTCGATCCACTCGTCGACGTGCGGCGGGCCGTGGCCGCGCTGAGCCTCGGCCAACGAAGTGTCGTCTACTTCGTGTACTGGGAAGACCTCACCGAGCGCTCGATCGCGGAGCTCCTCGGTGTCTCGCCCGGCACGGTCCGCCGCCACCTTGCCCGAGCCCAGGCCAATCTCCGAAAGGCACTCACGTGAACGACAACCTGCAGCGCGATGTTCATCAGGTGCTCGCCGACATCGTCGCTTCAACGCCGTCGACGCCGCTGAACCCGTTCGTTGCGGAGTCCGCCGCCGACGAGGTCTCGTGGGGCCGTCGACCGACCGTGGCGTCCGTGCGTGCCTCGCTGGCCACCGATGCTGACGCTTTCGAAGCGACGGTCCGCGAGCTGCCGCGACCCCACGGGCGGCGGTGGCTGAGCACCGCTGCGGTGCTCATCGTGCTGGCTGCCGTCGCCGGTTTGGCGATCGTGGTCGCGGCACGACGCACCATCGATGTTCGCCCCGCCGGCTCGATGCAGCAGAGCTGGATGCGCCTGGCGGATCCTGCCGGGCTGTTCATCGCGTCCGACCACGTCGATCGCGTCGAGGTCGGCACGGCGTACTCGTCGTCGAACAGTGCCGTGCGGATCGCCGAGGTCACGCCGTTCCAGGGCGGATACGTGGCGGTGGGCGCAACGGGGTACGGGTTCCGGTCCACCGGGTCGGTGTGGACGTCCGCCGACGGCATCTCCTGGTCGGCCGACGATCAGCAGGCCAATTTCGGGGTTCCCGCCGAGGCTGCGCCGCGGGCCACGTACGGCACCGAGCTCGAACACGTTGCGACGAACGGTCAGCGGCTGGTCGCGATCGGCAATGTGTACGGTTCGAACCCGTTCTACACGCTGGCCGCGTGGTGGAGCGACGACGGCGTGCACTGGACGAAGTCCGCTTCTCGGTTCGAGCGGGTGCAGCCGGATCGAGCCTCGTACCCCAACGTCGACGGCGTGATCGCCACCTCGAGCGGTTTCATCGCCTTCGGTGAGATCGGCATCGACGGCAGCAACGACACGACCGGACGGATGTGGGTGTCGGGTGACGGCACCACATGGAAGGACGCGACAGAGGGCCTCGTCGGCGACCACGTCCGCGTGGCGGGAATCAGGGCTGTCGGTGATCGGCTCCTCGCCTTCGGCTCGGTCGGCCCGTCCGATCGCGGACGGGCTCAGTTCTGGCAGTCGACCGATGATGGGGCGAGCTGGACGACGATCGACACGCCATCGCCGACCGACGGGACCCACACGGCCGTCGGTCGCGTCCTGCGGTCCTCGTTCGGGCTGGTGGCGTTCGGTGATGCACACGAGGGCGATCGCAGCATCACCGGGAATCCGGGTCCGACGGCCGTCCTGGGCGGCACCGAGGACATCGTGGAATGGATCTCCACAGATGACGGCAACACATGGCAGGGCGTCGACACGACCAGTCTCAACACGGCCGACTTCGACACCATCACTGCGGCAGCATCAGGCCCAAACGGCATCGTCCTCTCGATTCGGCGGGTCGGCAGCGTGCCGTTCACGACCGTCGTGGAGCGCACCGCCGATGGACGCCACTTCCAGGTGATCCCGTTCGACGCGGAACAGGAGCTCGACACCCTGACGAGCACCGATCAGGGGTACCTGGGCACCGGATCGTCGAACCCGCCGGAGAAGACGGAAGCGGCCGACTGGGAGAAGCCGCAGAGCACTTCGCTCTGGTTCCTGCCCGCCTGAACCGACGGTTCCAACGTGCAAGGGTCAGGCCAGGCGAGCCACCAGGTTGGCTTTCACGGACGGCCATTCGGTGTCGAGGATCGAGTGCATCGCCGTGTCGCGGGGCATCCCGATCTCGCCGGCCACTGCGGATGCACGGTTCTTGCGCAAGATGCCCTCCAGCGTCGCGCCGACCCGTTCGATCGCCTCACGGCTGCGCATGTTGCGC
>JAOBWQ010000394.1 GCA_025463425.1 Ilumatobacteraceae bacterium
TGGGAGCATCCGGGTTCGAACGGGTGACGAGCATGCCCCACTGGGCGAGGTGGGCGATCGTGTTCCAGACCTTCTGCCCGTTGACGATCCACTCGTCGCCATCGCGGACGGCCTTGCAGGCCAGCCCTGCGAAGTCGCTGCCGGCGCCGGGCTCGCTGAAAAGCTGGCACCAGCGCTCTTCGCCGGTGAACATCGGGCGCAGGAAGCGGGCGCGTTGCTCGTCGTTGCCGTGGGTGGCGATGGTGGGCCCCGCGAGGGCCATGAAGAACGACCCGGCGTCGGCGGGCAGCGCGCCGGCGGCGCGCAGCCGCTGGTCGATCCGCTTCTGCTGGTCCGGGCGCAGACCGAGACCACCGGAGCCGACGGGGAAGTGGACCCATGCCAGGCCGGCGTCGTACTGGTGTCCACGGAACTCGGCGTGGCCTTCGCGCTTGGGATCGTGGGCGTCGAGCAGGGCATCGAGCGCGGCATCGACCCGCGCTGTTTCGGAGTCGGTCGTGGTCTCGAGCGTCATGATCGCGAGTCTATGGTCGGCGCCCCGACGCAGCGATCCCGGTCAGGGATGCACGCTCAGGGATGCACGCTCAGGGATGCGCGGTCGGGAGCGCCGATGGGTGCGACGGTGCGGGCAGGTTGCGATGCTCGAGGTCCTGGGCCGGGGAGCGGGCCAGGACGATGGTGGCGCCGAGCGTCAGCCCGATCCCCAGCACCGCAGGCAATGTCCATCCGGGGCGCATGTGGTCGCCGAGCGCGGCGGCGCCGATCACCGTGGCCACGAGCACCTCGGTGCTCCACATCGCCGCGGTGACCGGGCCAACGCTGCCGCGCATCAACGCGACGGCGTGCAACCCGAGCGCCAGCACGGCGTAGGCCAACACCGCCCAGATCAACGGCTCGGTGAGGATGCCGACGACGGACATGTCCTGGATGTGCACCGACCTCGCCGCCAGCGCGCTGCCCGTGAACGACGCGCCCGCCAACACGGCGAGCATGACCGACTTCTGCAGTTTGAGCACGATCAGACCCAGCACGATGACCGCTGGGATGCCGAGCATGATGCACACCTTCAACGGGTGGGTGATGTCCCTGGCCTCATCCTCACCCGCCGACACGCCGACGATGACCAGGCCGACCATCGTCAGCACGACCGCAGTCTTCTCGGGCCGGCCGAGCTGAGCGCCGAGCACGACTCCGGCCAGCAGCACGGTGACTGCCAGGCTGCCCGCGAGGATGGTCTGCACCGCGAAGAGGGGCAGGGTGTGCAACGCGAACCTCGAGATCAGCCAGCTCACGAAGTCGGCCAGCAGCCCGCACAGGAACACCGGTTGGCGAGCCATCGAGATGATGCCTTCGGCGCCATTGGCGTTGGCACGACGAGCCCCGACCGCCTGCAACACAGCGCCGACGCCGTAGCCGAGCGAGGCGATGAGGCACAGCACCAGTGCGATCTTCATCGGTTCGTCTCCTGCATTGTGCAACGGTACCCATTCGAGATGCTGGTCAATCGGCTCACTCGGCCTGCTTCTTGACCGGCTTCTTGGCCCGGCTGGGCGCGACTCGCGGTGGTTCACCGTCCATCTTCGGGTACACCGGCGGCCAGGGGGCGTCGAGGAGACCGGCGTCCTGGTCGCGGCGAACGAGGTCCAGCAGCGGTTCGAGCGAGTTGGGGTGATCGTCGATCGTGGCCCAGGGGTCGCCGGACGTGGCGACCCGCTCGGCGACGACACCCATGACGAGCTGGTCGGGATGGATCGAGTCGAGCTCATCCCACTCGAACGGGCAGGACACGGGCGCCTGCGGACGCGAGCGCACCGACCAGGGCGCGAAAACGGTCTTGTGTGGGGCGTTCTGGTTGAAGTCGATGAAGATCCGCTCGCCGCGCTCTTCCTTCCACCACGCCGCGGTGACCAGCTCCGGTCGACGCCGTTCGAGCTCGCGCGCCACGGCGACAGCGGCAGAGCGGACGGCGAACGAGTCCCACTGCGGCGCAAGCCGTACGTAGACGTGCAGGCCGCGGTTGCCGGTGGTCTTCACGAAGCTGACGAGGCCGAGCTCGTCGAACAGTCGCTTCGTCTCGTGGGCCGACTCCTGCGCCATCGCGAACGTGGTGCCGGGACCGGGGTCCAGGTCGATGCGCAGCTCGTCGGTGAACTGCGGAGCCGAGGCACGGATCGGCCATGAGTGGAAGCCGAGGCAGCCGAGGTTGACGGCCCACACGAAGTGGGCGAGATCGGCGATCACCAGCGCACGCGACTCCGTTCCGTTGGGCGTGCTGACGATGGTCGTCGTCAGCCATTCCGGCGCCGAATCAGGGATCCGCTTCTGGAAGAACGATGTGCCCGCCGTGCCGTTCGGGAACCGTTGGAGCAGCACCGGGCGATCGAACATCGCGCGCATCAGCGGCTCGCCGACGGCGAGGTAGAACTCGACCAGATCCAGCTTGGTGTCACCGTGGGTCGGGAAGAACACCTTGTCCGGGTGGGTGATCGTCACCTCTCGCCCGGCGACCTGCAGCACCACGTCGTCGGCTGACATCGCATCGAGATTACTCGGGCCGGTTAGCGTCGGCGTGATGCCCACCCAGTCACCCCGGCTGCGGATCGGCTGCGCGATGTGGGCCCACCGAGCATGGGTCGGGTCGTTCTATCCGCCGAGCACCAAGTCCGGCGACGAGTTGGCCGAGTACGCGACGTGGTGCACGGCGGTCGAGGGCAACACCACCTTCTATGCCGTGCCGCCGGCTGCCACGGTGCGCCGTTGGGCCGATGCCACGCCGACCAGCTTCCGCTTCCTGTTCAAACTGCCGCGCACGATCACCCACGAGCAACGACTGCGCGCCGGCAACGCCGAGGTGACGGCGTTCGTGCGTTTGATGGAGCCGCTCGGCGAACGTCTCGGACCGGTGTCGATCCAACTTCCCGCCTCGTTCGGTCCGGGCGACCTCGGAGTGCTCGCCGCGTTCTTGCGCCGGGTCCCACGCGAGGTGCGGTGGTCGGTCGAGGTCCGCAACCCCGCGTTCTTCGATCACAGCCGAGCCCACGCCTGGTTGGATCGGCTGCTGGCCGACACCGGCACCGAGCGGATCATCTTCGACACCACGACGCTGTTCTCGAAGCCTCCCACCGACGACCCCGAGCGTGAGGGGTGGGGCAACAAGCCACGCATCCCGGTCGTACCCACCGCAGTGACCGACACGCCGATCGTGCGGTACATCGGCCGCACTGATCCGGTCGAGACCGTGACGGGTTGGCAGCCGTGGCTGCCACGGCTGCGCGACTGGCTGGCCGAAGGCCGAACGCCGACGATGTTCGTGCACACGCCGGACAACGTCGTCGCGCTCGGGTTGGCTCGTCGGCTGCACGATGCGATGAGGAAGTTGGTGCCCGAGCTGGAGCCGCTGCCCATCCCGCGGCAGTCCGGGGAGCCCGACCTCCAGCCGCGGCTCTTCGACGACTGACGATCACGTGCTCTACCGTTTCGATCGTTCAGATCCGTTCCAACGAGTGAAACAGCGACACAATCCCCCTCGCACCACGTAATCTGTTGTCATGGATGTGAATCGCAAGCGCCTGTCCGATCTCCTGGCGATCGAAGAAGCGCGCTTCGTCGACCTGCATCCGACGTCGCGGCAACGCTCGATCGACGCCGCGGAGCACCTCCTCGGGGGTGTGCCCATGCCCTGGATGTCGCGGTGGCCCGGCGCGTTCCCGATCTTCTTCGCCGAGGCGAGCGGTGCCCGGTTCAGCGATGTCGACGGGCTCGAGTACATCGATCTCTGCCTCGGCGACACCGGCGCGATGGCCGGCCACGGTCTGCCTCAGGTGGCCGACGCGCTGCACCGCCAGGCGCTGCGGGGCATCACCACGATGCTGCCCAACGGCGATGCCGCTTGGGTCGGCAGCGAGCTGGCTCGGCGGTTCGGGCTGCCGGTGTGGCAGATGGCCATGACGGCCACCGATGCGAACCGGTTCGTGCTGCGCTTCGCCCGACACCTGACCGGACGGCCGAAGACCCTCGTCATGGACTGGTGCTACCACGGCGCCGTGGACGAGACGCTGGCCGTCCTCGCGGATGACGGTCGCGTGATCGCTCGTCCCGGCTCGATCGGTCCCCAGATCGAGCCGAGCCACACCACCCGGGTCGTCCAGTTCAACGACATCGATGCACTGGAATCTGCGCTCGCCGCCGGAGACGTGGCGTGCGTGCTGATGGAGCCGGCGCTGACGAACATCGGCATCGTGCTGCCGGAGCCGGGCTACCTCGAGGCCGTGCGAGCCGTGACCCGCCGCCACGATGTGCTGCTGGTGATCGACGAGACGCACACGATCTGCGCCGGCCCGGGAGGCGCGGCAGTGGCGTGGGGCATCGATGCCGACTTCGTCGTGATCGGCAAGACGATCGGTGGCGGCATGCCCGCGGCGGCGTACGGCATGACGAACGAGATCGCGGCGCGGCTGGTCGGTCCGTTGGCGACGACCGCAGTCGACACCAGCGGCATCGGTGGCACGTTGACCGGGAACGCGCTCGCGATCGCCGCAGTGCGCGCGACGTTGTCGACGTGCCTGCGCGAGCAGGACTTCGCGGTCGCCGTGCCGCTGGCCACTGCGTGGACAGCGGGCGTCGCTGCCGCCATCGCCGAGGCCGAGCTGCCGTGGCACGTGCAGCAGCTCGGTTGCCGGGCCGAGTACTGGTTCTGCCCGCCGCCGCGCAACGGAGCCGCGGCCGCCGCCGCGATCGACACCGAGCTGGAGACGTTCATGCACCTGTGGGCGCTGAACCGCGGCATCCTGCTGACGCCGTTCCACAACATGGCCCTGTTCTCGCCTCATCACTCGCTGTCCGACGTCGATCGGCACACCGAGGTGTTTCGGGCCGCGGTGTCGGCGTTGGTCGGGGAGGGCCTCGTAGGGTAGGTGCACGTGACCCTCGACAGCATCGACAAGCGCATCATCGCCGAGCTCCAGGGCGACGGGAGGATGAGCTACGCCGATCTCGCGCCGCTCGTGGGCCTGTCGCCTGCCGCGACCCGCCAGCGGGTGCAGCGATTGACCGATTCGGGCGTGCTCCAGGTCGTCGCCGTCACCGATCCGCTCGCGCTCGGGTACACGGCCATGGCGATGTTCTGCATCACCGTCGAGCGCGACGCGCAGTCGGTGGCAGACGCAGTCGGCGCGTTGCCGTCGGTGATCTATGCGGTGCTGTCCGCAGGTGGCTACGACGTGCTGGCCGAGGTGCTGTGCGAGTCGAACGACGAGCTGTTCAACGTGCTCAACAACGACGTGCGCACGATCCCGGGCGTGCGCGAGGTGCAGGCCTTCCCGTACTTCCGCATCCACACGCATCGGTTCAGCTGGGGAGTGCGTTGAGCGCAGCTGTGCTCGCGGCGGCCTCGTTCACCTCGACCCAGGTCATCGTCGTCGCAGTCGCCGTGTTCGCGTCGGCCGCTGTCACCGCGGTGGCCGGCTTCGGCTTCGGTCTGTTGTCGGTGCCGCTGATGAGCTTGGTCATCGATCTGCACAGCGCGGTGATCGTCTCCTCGATCGTCGCGATCCCGGTCAACGGAGCACAGATGCTGATGTACCGCAAGGTGCGCGAGCGGGTGATCGGCAACCGTCTCCTGATCGCATCGATCGTCGGGCTGCCGTTCGGCTACCTCGTCTACGCGCTCATCAGCGATCGCGCCCTGCGCTTCGCGTTGGGCGCCGGGGTGATCCTGGCCGTCGCAGCGCTCGCCCGTGGACTGGACCTCGCTCACGTCGGTCCACGCATGGACTGGGCCCTGGGCTTCTCCAGCGGCGTGCTGAACACGTCGATCTCGGCGAGTGGTCCGCCCCTCGTGTTCGACCTGCAGGCACGCAACATCTCGGCGAACGCGTTCCGGGGCACGCTCAACCACATCTTCCTGTTCAGCGGGACGATCGGGCTCGCCATCTTCGCGATCGGCGGGAAGGTGCACACGCGCGAGGTCGTGACCGCGTTGGTCGCCCTGCCGGCCATGGGTCTCGGGCTGCTCGGCGGGTTGCCGTTGCGTCGCAGGTTCTCGCCCGAGCGGTTCCGCGTCCTCGTCCTCGTGCTGCTCGTGGCAGGAGCCGTGGCCGCGGTGGCGAAGGCGTTCAACTGACTGCAGACACGCGAGACTGAAGCGTGCTCGCCCTCGCCCTGATCTGCACGGCCGTCGCCGCACTGGCGAACTGGTCCACACGGGTGCGCCCGAACGAGCGGTTGGAGACGGTCTCCAAGCCGCTGACGACGATCCTGGTGATCTGGATCGCGATCGCGGCCGATGGGCCACGTGGCTCGACGGTGTTGGCGGTCATCGGCCTGCTGTTCTGCCTCGCCGGCGACATCGCATTGCTCGACCTGATCGACCAGTTCGTCGTCGGGCTGGCCGCGTTCCTGGTCGGTCACATCGTGTTCATCGCGATGTTCGTCACCTTGCACCTGCGCCACCCGTGGTGGGGGCTGATCGCCGCAGTGGTGGTCGCGGCGCACGCGGTCGTCGTCGGGCGGCGCATCGTCGCCGGAGCCGCGGCGCAGGACTCCACCTTGCGCACGCCGGTCAGCGCGTACCTCGTCGTGATCACGTCGATGACGGTGATCGCGGTGATGACCGGGCGCTGGTGGGCCGTCGCCGGGGCGATCGCGTTCGTGATCAGCGACACGATCCTCGGCTGGCGGGCCTTCGTGCGCGAGCGGTCCTGGATGGCGTTGGCCGTGATGATGACCTATCACGCGGCCCTCGTCGGGCTCGCGCTGTCGTTGCGCGGTGCCTGACGCCTTGGTGCGTCAGCCGCGCCCGCCGAACCACTGCATCCAGGCTTCACGGGTCTTCGGCTTGAACACGTAGTTGTCGTCGCGCAGCTCGGACATCGTGCCGCTGGTCGGCATCGAGTACATGTGCCCGGGGTAGACGACCGTGTCGTCGGGCAGCGCTGCCAGCATCTGCAGGCTGTCGAACATCAACTCGGGATCGCTGCCGGGGAGGTCGGTGCGCCCACACCCCTCGAGGAAGAGGGTGTCGCCGGAGACCAGCCGGCCCTCGACGAGGAAGCACTGGCTGCCCGGGGTGTGTCCCGGGGTGCGCAGCAGATGGATGTCGATCCCGCCGACGCTCACGACGTCGCCGCTGGCGTGCTGCACGAGATCACCGACGCCGATGCCGGTGGTGCGCTGCACCCACGGTGCCTCCTCGCGCTGCACGTGCACCGCGCACTGGCAACGATCGAGCAGCGTCGTCACCCCCTCGATCGAGTACCCCATCATCGTCCCGCCGACGTGATCGGCGTGGTAGTGGGTGGCGAGGACGCCGGTGACGTGCATGTCGTCCGCCTCCACCACGTCGACGAGGTCGTTGACCGCGTACGCCGGATCGACCAGGACGGCTTCTCCGGTGGACCGGTCGCCGATCGCGTAGACGAAGTTGACCATCTGGCGTGCGATCGGATCGGCCTGCGCGAAGTCGCGTCCGGACAGGAGTTGGCGGAAGTACAGCTGTGGTTCGCTCACGGGCCCACCATATTCGCGCCCGGCCAGATTCGAGCTCGATGCGATGCCGGTTCCAAGTGCCGAGCAGCCGCGTACGATGTCGTGCGATGACCACACGTCCGGTGAGCACCGATGACCGGACGCCGCAGCGGCTGCGCGCGCTGCAGCCGGGTCAGCTCGTGCCGTTCGGCGGTGACCGCGTCGCCGTGGTCGATGACGCGCTCGCGGCCGCCTTCGGCGACGGCGACCGGCTCGTCGTCGTCCAGGATTCGGGTGCGCTGCTGCACATCCCCGCGACCGAGCATGCGCTGGTGCGTGCCGCCGTGGACGACGCGGTCGCCGCGTTCGCTGCGCTGGCCGACGTGAGCGACGAACAGATCACCGACTTCTTCGAGCATTTCGCTCGGCACCTCGCCGACGACGACGTGTTCGCGGCGATCAGCGCGGCGAACGAGATCGACGTCGCGGCAGCGTTGCAGCGCGGTCGATCGACGACGCGCCTGCGCTTGAGCGAAGGCATGCGGGCCGACATGATCGCCGGCCTGCGCGTGTGGCGCGACACCAACGGCGGACGCGATGCGATCGTGGAGCGCGTCGTTCACGAGGGATGGACCGTCACCGCTCGTCGGGCACCATTGGGGGTCGTCGGGTTCGTGTTCGAGGGTCGACCGAACGTGTTCGCCGACGCCACTGGCGTGCTGCGCACCGGCAACACGGCGGTGCTGCGGATCGGCAGCGACGCGCTCGGCACGGCTCGGTCGATCGTGGCGCACGCGCTGCGGCCGGCATTGCAGATGTCGGGCTTGCCGCTTGCGGCGGTGGCGCTGGTCGATTCGCCCGAGCGCGCAGCAGGGTGGGCACTCTTCGACGATGGACGCCTCGCACTCGCGGTGGCCCGGGGTTCCGGCGAGGCCGTGGCCCAGCTCGGTGCGGTGGCCAGGCAGGCCGGAACGCCGGTCAGCCTGCACGGCACCGGGGGAGCGTGGTTGGTGGCATCGGCCCATGCCGACACCGACCGGTTCGCGGGCGCGGTGCGCCACTCGCTCGATCGCAAGGTGTGCAACACGCTCAACGTCTGTTGCATCGTTGCTGACCGAGCGGCAGAGCTGGTGCCGGTGTTCGTTGATGCCCTCCGCGGCGCAGCGACGGCGCGCGGCACCACGCCGCGGCTGCACGTGCTCGAGGTCAGTCGCTCCCACGTCGACGCTGCCCACTTCGCAGCGCAGGTGCAGATCGGTCGCGCCGGCGGCACGACAACGGAACCGTTCGCGACCTGCATCGCGGAGGCGGACCTGGCCACCGAGTGGGAGTGGGAGACCTCGCCAGAGGTCAGCCTGGTGGTGGTCGACGACGTTGCATCGGCTCTCGATCTCTTCCATCGCCACAGCCCCCGCCTGGTCGCGTCGCTGATCAGCGACGACCCCGCCGAGCAGGCGTCGTTCGCGGCCCGCTGCGACGCGCCGTTCGTCGGCAATGGCTTCACCCGCTGGGTCGACGGCCAGTTCGCGCTCGACCGTCCCGAGCTCGGCCTGTCCAACTGGGAGACCGGTCGGCTGCTGGCGCGCAGTGCCGTGCTGTCCGGTGACTCCGTGTTCACGTTGCGCTTGATCGCAGACGTCTCCGACGAGCGGATGCACCGATGAGGCGTGGTCGCGGCGGGGTCGTGGCAGGTGTGGTCCTGGCTGCAATGCTGGCCGCCTGCGCATCGAGCAACCCCGGTGTCGAGCAGGGTCGGTCGTCGCAGCAGACCGGGGTGATCGACACCACCGAGTCGACCGACGGTGCCTCGACCGACACCACCGCGCCGGCGACCACCACCCAGGAACCCCCCGGCTCGATCGCCGGCTCCGTTCCGGGGACGACGTCCGGCACGGGGACGACGGATCCAGGACCCACGGACACCGAGACGTCGGGCACCGGCTCCGCGGCGTCGGGTGTGAGCGGCGTCGGCGACGTGCTGTTCCCCGACCTCGGCAACCCCGGCATCGACGTGCAGCACTATGACGTCGACGTCACCTACGACCACGCGACCGCGGAGATCGACGGCACGGCCGTGCTGACCATCAAAGCCACGTCGGCGCTCAGCGCGTTCACGCTCGACGAGATGCGCCTCGACGTCACGTCCGTGCGAGTCGACGACACCGACGCGACGTACGTCGCCGACGACCCGGAGCTGAGGATCACGCCGTCCCATCCGATCGCGAAGGGCGACTCGTTCACCGTCTCGGTCACCTACAGCACCCACGGCAACCCGGATGCTGTGTCAGCGGGGGTGACCGCGGGCTGGTTCGAGACCGACGACGGATCGTTCGTGCTCGACGAACCCGACGGTGCCCGGTTCTGGCTGCCGAGCAACGACCACCCGAGCGACAAGGCCACGTTCCACTTCACGATCCACGTGCCCAAGGGCGTCACCGGCGTCGCCAATGGCAGGATGGTCAGCCACGACTCCACCACCGATGGCGACGTGTGGGTGTGGGACGAGGACCAACCGATGACGACCTACGTCATCCAGCTGATGACCGGGCACCTCGACCTCGTCGAAGGTGCATCACCTGACGGTGTGCCCCTGCTCAGCGCGATCCAGGCCGGCCAACAGGCGGTGATGCAGCCGTTCCTCGACGTGACCGGCCAGCAGCTCGACTACTTCGCCGGGTTCTTCGGCCCGTACCCGTTCCACAGCTACGGCGTGGCGATGACCGACGGTTACATCGGCGGCGCGATGGAGGAGCAGACGAGGTCGCTGTTCAGCAGCGCCGACTTCTCCGGCGGCGCGCTCGACCACGAGACGCAGCTGCTGTTGTCGCACGAGCTGACCCACCAGTGGTTCGGCGATGGCGTCAGTCCGGCGGACTGGCAGGACATCTGGCTCAACGAGAGCTTCGCCACCTACGGCGAGTGGATGTGGCTCGATCATGCCGGCTATGGCGCGCTGAGCGCATACGCGGATCAAGCGTTGGAGCAGCGACAGGGCGACACGATGTCGACGGGCCGGCCCGACGTGCCCGGGCTGTTCGGCTTCGACGTCTACGAGGGCGGGGCCGTCGTGCTCCAGGCGCTGCGCGACGAGGTCGGCGACGACAACTTCTTCTCGATCCTGCGCACCTGGGTGCAGAGCAACCTCGGCCAGTCGCGCACCTCGACCGACTTCATCGCGCTCAGCAGCAAGGTCGCCGGCAAGGACCTGACGTCGTTCTTCGACGACTGGTTGTATGCCACGGATCTTCCCGACGCCTTCCCGTCGTAGCGCCGCCGAACATCCTCTTGACATGTAACCGATTGGTTACGTATGGTGCACGGCGTGGATGACGTGTTCAAGGCCCTGGCCGACCCGACTCGACGTGCGTTGCTCGACGAGCTGCACGTCAGCGACGGCCAGACCCTGAGCGCGCTGGAGAGCCGGTTCGCGATGACGCGGATCGGGGTGATGAAGCACCTCAACGTGCTCGAGGCCGCCGGCCTCGTCGTCACCAGGCGCCGAGGTCGAGAGAAGCTGCACTTCCTCAACGTCATCCCGATCCGACTCCTCCACGACCGGTGGGTGAGCAAGTACACCGAGCCCTGGGCCGCTGGCCTCGTCGAGCTCAAGAACAGATTGGAACACGACAACATGGAGACACAGACGATGGAGACACGCACGATGGAGAAGATCTTCGAGATCTACATCCGCACGACACCGGAGCGGTTGTGGGAAGCGATCACGGACACCGACATCCGCAGCAAGTACTTCTTCGGCAACCGCTTCCGCACCGAGTGGACGGTGGGGTCCCGGTTCGAGATGCGCAACGCCACCGAGGAGTTCCTGCTCGGTGAGGGCGAGATCCTCGAGATGGACCCGCCGCACCGCTTCGTGCAGACCCTGCACGCCCTGTGGGACGACGCAGTGAAGGCCGAAGGTACCTCGCGGGTCACGTGGGAGATCCAACCGGTCGGCGACTCGTGCAAGCTGCTGGTGATCCACGATCAGCTGCGTGAGGGTGCCCACGACGAGATCTACGGCGGCTGGCCGATGATCCTTTCCGGGCTGAAGACGTGGCTGGAGACGGGCCAGGTGCTGACCACGCCGGGCTCGATCATGTACAGCTGATCGGAGGGCTGTGACGCGTCCGGGCGCGTCACAGAACTTCCGGCGCGGCGAGTTCAGCGACGAGATCTCAGCGGACGGTGACCGGGCTGGCCGCGCCATCGACATAGGGGTCGACGGCGTCGCGGATCAGCTGGTGGAACTCGCCGAGGGCGAGCTCGTACTTCGGGCTCAGCCAGCCGGCCCGGTACAGCCCGGCCTGCAGGTTCTTCTGGACGTACTCGCCGACGCGCACGTCTTCGTCGGCGACATCTTCGCTGCTCTTGACGATCGTGTCGACATCGTCGGCGTCGTCGGCGAAGAAGTACTCGAAGATCAGGTCCGTCTGGTCCTTGCCGACCGGGAGCCAGCGCTCGACGGCCATCCCGCCCGGGAAGATGTCGAACGAGAAGCACGGGAAGAAGTAGCCCCAGACGCCGCTCCAGCTGATGCCGTCGCGCCGGGGAGCGGTGTGGATGTTCCACTTCGGATCGCCCTTGCCCTCGACCCGGTACTGCAACGCTTCGACTTCGCGGCTCATCGCCGGGTGCACGGTGGGGAGGTGGTAGCCCTCGACGAAGTTGTCGTTGTAGACCTTCCAGTTCATCTCCATCCTGCGCACGGTGCGGCTGTGGAAGGTGTAGTGGTCGGTCGGATACTGCTCGCACTCGGCGATGAACCCGCCCAGCCACTCGATCAGGTCGGGTGTCGAGGGATCCAGGCACACGAACACGAACCCGCGCCACGTCTGGGCCCGCAGCTTGGTGAGGCACGTGCCGGGGGGTGCTTCGGCGCCGAAGTCGCGCGCGTTGATCAGCATGCCCTCCTTGTCGAACGCCCATCCGTGATAGCGACACACGAGGTTGGCCTGGTGGCCGCCGGTGTCGTACACGATCGGGCCGGCACGGTGCGGGCACATGTTGTGGAACGCGCGCAGGCTGCCGTCCTCGGCGCGCTGGACGAAGACGGGCCAGCCGGCGAGCTGCTCGGCGATGTAGTCACCGGGCCGGGGCAGCTGGTGCTCGAGCCCGATCATGACCCAGGTCTTGGCGAAGATCTGGTGCCTCTCGATCTCCCAGATGGCGGGATCGAGGTAGTACCGCGTCGGCAAGGTCTCCGTCAGGCTCACGGAAGTCATCGTATCCCTGAACCCACGACCAGGACCGGCGCCGGTGCCGGGCGGGATCCGGCCTCAGGACCCGGCGACGGGCACGGGCAGGTCGATGTGGATCGGGGGCTCATCCACGTGGTGGTGGTGCGGACGTCCGTCGATCGCGACCGCCCACGTCGAGGACCGACGAGCCAGCACCAGCATCAGAGCTGTGACCGCACCGGCGACGCCGAAGGTGATCCGCAGACCGAAGCGATCCGACAGCACGCCGAGCCCGAGCAGGCCGATGCCGTAGGCGAGGCCGTTGAGGCCCTGGTACCAGGAGAGGATCCTGCCGCGGTGCTCGTCGGAGGCATCGCGTTGGACGACGCCGCCGAGCACGCTCTGCACGACCGCAACGCACGAGCCCATCGCGAACACGATGCATGCGGTGCTGATCCAGCCCGGTGTGAGCTCGTGCGCCGGCACGAGGATGCAGGCAGCCCCGAGTGCGACGGTCAACATCGTCGATCGACGCACCCGGCGGACGAGGTTGGCGACCACCAGCGAGCCGACGATCGCGCCGAGGCCCTGGGCCGACAGCAGACGTGCCGCGATGGAGGTCACCGAGCTGTCGCTGAGCGGCTCGCCGCCGCGCTGCAGCAGGGCTCGCGACGTCGCCGGGATCAATCCGACGAACGGCACGACGCAGAGGTGGAGCGCGACGATGGTGGCCACGGCTGCGGTGCACCCGCGGCTGCGGCGCAGCGCGTGCACGCCGTTGGCCAGCTCCACGCGCAACGAGTCGAGCGCCGCGGCGGGCGGCAGGAACACGCGCCGGCATCCGAACAGGATCGCGAACCACAGCAGGGCGAAGCTGATCCCGTTCGCGGCGACGGCCCAGTAGGCACCGAACGGGACGAGCGCGGTGGCCAGCAGAGGCCCGACGACGCGTCCGCTGTTCCAGCTCGTGACGCCGAGCGAGACGGCTGCCGTGAGGTCTTCGGCGGGGACGAGGTCGGGCAGGATCGCCTGGAGCGACGGTTGGCCGAGCGCCCCGGCGCTGCTCTGCAGGAGGACCAATCCGCTCAGCGCGAACGGGTTGCGCAGGCCGAACGCGATCGCGACGGCGATGATCGAGGTGATGACGGCCTGAGCTCCGAGCGTGGCCAGGAACGTGCGACGGCGTTCGAACCGGTCGGCGAGCAGACCGCCGATCGGGCAGCACAGTCCCTGGGGCAGGAAGGTGGCTGCTGCCACCATCGCCGTGGCCAGCGCGCTACCGCTGCTGACCGCGACGAGCGAGCCGATCGCCGCGAGCTGGACCCACGTGCCGATGTCCGAGGCTGCGCCGGCACCCCAGAAGAGCGCGAACACGCGGTGTCGCAGAGGGCGGAGACCGGCGGGGAGCACGTGTCTCGACGCTACTCACCAAGTGCGCTCGTGAACGGACGGTATTCGTGGGACAAACGTCACAGGAATGGTCAGTGGGCGGTGAGCTTGCCGAGGATCCAACTGCGGACACGCTCGGGCTTCTTGGTGCGGTGCTCGTACCTGTCCGCTCCGGCGGGGAGCTTGAGCGAGGTCCTGATCGACATCCAGCGGATCGGCTCGGGTTCCCACTTGCGCGATCGATGCCCGACCCACGGCAGGTCCGTGATGTCCGACTCGTGCCCCAGGATCAGGTCGCTGAGGGTGCGCCCGGCGAGGTTGGTGGTGGTCACCCCGTCACCGACGTATCCGCCGGCCCAGGCGAGGCCCGTGCCACGGTCGAGCCCGACCCCGCAGTACCAGTCGCGAGGCAACCCCAACGGCCCGCCCCAACGATGGGTGATGGCCGCGTCGCGGACCTGCGGGAAGATCTCGACCAGGGTCTCGCGCAGCATCTCGTGCACTCGCGGATCGCGATCGAACGCCGGCTTCACCGCGGAGCCGAAGTGGTAGGGGGCACCGCGGCCGCCGAATGCGATCCGCCCGTCGGCCGTGCGCTGCCCGTAGATGATCAGGTGCCGGCCGTCGTTGAACGTCTCCCGCGCGGCGAGGCCGATCTCGTCCCACGCCGACGCCGGCAACGGCTCGGTCGCGATCATCAACGAGTACACCGGCACGATCGTCCGCTTCTCGCCGGACAGCGAGGGGGTGAACCCTTCGGTGGCGCGCACCACGACGTCGGCGCGGATCGTGCCGTGATCGGTGACGACTCGGTGCGGCTCGATGGTCGAGACGGTGGTCTGCTCGTACACGGCAACGCCGCGTGCCTCGACCGAGGTGGCGAGGCCGCGCGCGAGCCGCGCCGGATGGATCACGGCACAGTGCGGTGTGTAGACGCCACCGAGCAGGTTCGCGGCCGCGCCGTGCTCGGCCATCTCGGCGGTGTCGAGCCAACGGACGTCGTCGAGGCCGTACGCCGCCGCATGTTCGACGCTGTCCCGGGCGCGTTGGAGCTGGGCCGGGTTGCGCACGAAGTCGAGTTGACCACCCTTTGCGTAGTGGCAGTCGATGCCGAGCTCGGCAGCGGCGCGGCCCACTTCGTCGACGCAGTGATGCATCTCGCGCTGCATCCGGATCGCCGCGTCACGACCGGCGTCGCCGCCGCCTGCGCCGCTGGCGATCGTGTCGAGGCCCATCGGCAGGATCGCCGACGCCCATCCTCCGTTGCGGCCACTGGCACCGAACCCGGCGATGTGCTTGTCGACGATCGCGATCCGCAGCGTGGGATCAGCGGCGCGCAGGTAGTGCGCGGTCCACAGCCCGGTGAACCCGGCGCCGACGATGGCGACATCGACGTCGAGGTCACCCGGTAGCGACGATCGAGGCGACATCGTGTCGTCGGCGGGCAGTGTGTCGTGCCAGAGCGACAGCGAGCGCATGTCGGCCATGCCTGGAGCGTCAGCCATCCGCCGAGTGTAGGAGGCCCGAGATCAGCTGGTTGTCGATCAGCCGGACGTCGCCGAACCAGACGGCCGTCACGGCGAGCAGCGCCTGCGCCGGGCCGGCCGGTTCGCGCAGCGTGCCCGGATCGACGACCTCGAGGTACTCGAGGCGGGCCAGCGGTTCGGCCGCGATCAGCTCGACCGCTGATCGGCGCGCTGCTTCGGTGTCGGCGCTCGCGCCGCCGGCATCGATGATCGCCGCTGCCGCGTCGAGCGCCGCCGGCACCACGACGGCTGCCGCGCGTTGGCTCGGTGTCAGACGACGGTTGCGGCTGGACATCGCCAGCCCGTCGGCCTCGCGGACGGTCTCGACGCCGATGATCTCGATGCCCATGTCGAGATCGGTGACCATCCGTTCGATGAGGGCGAGCTGCTGGAAGTCCTTGCGTCCGAACACCGCCACGTCGGGTCGCACCGCGTGGAACAGCTTGGCGACGACGGTGGTGACACCGCGGAAGTGGCCCGGACGACCGGCGCCCTCCAGCGGTTCGGACAGCGAGCCGGGCACCACGAACGTCTCGAACCCGTTCGGGTACATCGACTCCTGGGTGGGCGCGTAGATGGCGGTGACGCCCCGCTGCCGGCACTGCTCGATGTCGTCGACGAGTGGTCGTGGATAGGTGTCGAAGTCGTCGGGACGGTTGAACTGCAGCGGGTTGACGAAGATGCTGGCGACGACCTCTTCACATCGCGCAGCAGCGGCGTCGATGAGCGCGAGGTGTCCGTCGTGCAGCGCACCCATCGTCGGGACGAGGCCGATCGAGGCGCCGCGGGCGCGCCTGGCGTCGGACCACGAGCGCATCGCTGCGGGCGCGTCGAGGATCAGCATGTGCCGGCGATCTGCATGTGGGGATTCGACCAGGCCTGCGGTGTTCGATCAGTGATAGCTGTGCTGGTCGTCGGGCCACGCACCGCTGCGGACGTCGGCCGCGTACTCTGCCGTGGCCCGCACGACCTCATCGCCCACCGCGGCGAAGGCCTTGGCGAACTTGAACGAGTACTCGCTGAGGCCGAGGAGGTCGTGCAGGACGAGCACCTGTCCGTCGCAGTCCGGCCCGGCGCCGATGCCGATCGTGGGGATGCTGAGCTTGGCGCGGATCTCTTGGGCGAGGTCGCGCGGGATGCCTTCGAGGACGACCGCGAACGCTCCGGCTTGCTCGACCGCGTGCGCATCTTCGAGGAGGCGCTCGCGGCCGCCGGCGACGAAGCCGTCGCGCTTGCCCTGCACCTTGTAACCACCCATGCGGTGGATGCTCTGGGGGGTGAGGCCGATGTGGCCGACGACCGGGATGTCGACCCGCGTGATGGCGGCGATCGTCTCGGACATCGAGACGCCGCCTTCGAGCTTGACGCACTCGGCGCCGGCCTTCATCAGCGCGATCGAGGTCTCGACGGCCTGCTGTGGACTGACCTGGTAGGAGCCGAAGGGGAGATCACCGATGATCATCGCCTTCGGGCGGGCTCGGGCGACGAGCCGTACGTGGTACGCCATCTCCTCGAGCGTGACGGGGATCGTGCTGGCCTGGCCCTGCAGGACCATGCCGACGGTGTCGCCGACGAGGATCATGTCGATCCCGGCCTGATCGACCAGACGTGCGAACGTGGCGTCGTACGCGGTGATGACCGAGATCTTGGTGCCGTCGTTGTACATCCGGGTCACCTCGGGAAGCGTGACCTTGGTGCGTTCACGCGGCTGCTGTGTGGATGGTGTCAGCACTGCTGCCTCCTTCGCCGGTTGAATGCGTCCCCAAACGCTCAGACCCTGAGCAAGCTCAAGCTAGCCAGTTGCCAGGACCTTCCGACAACGGTGAGCACGGGTGTAGCACGAGTCACGTCTCGTGTCACGTCGCCGTCAGCCGTCGCGGAACGCCGACGGGCACAGGTCGCGGTAGGCGAGGGGACCGCCGATCGAGGTCGCCGAGACGATCGCTTGCGTGCACGCCGCGGCGAAGCAGAGCGCGGCTGCTTCGAGGATCGTGTTCAGGGCCGCAGGCCGGGTGCCATCGGTGCGGAACCCGGTGCTCGCCGGATCCGGTAGCTCGTCGAGGCCGGTTGCCAGCGCGAACACGGTGTCGCCGTCGAACATCGAGTGCGCAGGCCGGATCGCCCGGGCCATCCCGTCATGGCTGACGGAGGCGACCTTGGTGCACTCGGCTTTCGACAGGCGCGCCGTGGTGGCGACGACGCCGATCGTCGTGTTCAGTGACGACGGTGTGGAGGGTGACGCCAGCAAGGTCGGCGGCACGGGTGGTGCGATGGCATCCATCAGCAGGGCTCGATCCGACCGAGATGGTCGTCGCAGGCGGTGGGCCGCCACATCCCACGGCAAACCGGTGGTGGGATCGATCACCGATCCGGCCGCGTTGACCACGGCCAACGCGGCAACGATGATCCCGGACGCGAGGCGCACGCTGGCCGAGCCGACGCCGCCCTGCAACCGTCCGGCGACCGCGCCGGCGCCGGCACCGACCGAGCCATTGCGCTCCCCGGTGCCCCGCGCGGATCGAGTCGCACGTCTGCCGAAATCGTGGTCGGGACGATTCGCGAAGGTGCCGCCCCGACCGAGGTCGAAGATGACTGCGGCCGGCACGATCGGAACCACGAACCCGGCCTGCTGCCCGACGGCATACCCGATGCCCGCCGCTTCGAGCTCGGCCATCACGCCACCTGCGGCGGCGAGGCCGTACGCGCTCCCGCCGGTGAGGCAGATCCCGTGCACCTGTTGGATCAGGTTCTCCGGGCGGAGCAGATCCGTCTCACGCGTGCCCGGCCCGCCGCCGCGGACATCGACCCCGGCCGTCGCGCCGTCCCGGGCGAGGATCGCCGTCGTGCCCGTCTGCCAGCCGCGGCCGATGCGCTGGTGGTGACCGACGGTGATCCCCGCGACGTCCGTCAATGACCCGCTGGGATCGACGACGCCGTCGGCGCGGCGAGCAGTCGGGGGAAGTGCCATGCCCGCTGCACGGTAGTCGCTGACCTGCTCGAGGTCGGTCTTCGGCCATGTGAGGCGCGGCCGGTAGCGTCTCGCGCGTGCTGCAGCGACCCAAGCCGGATTCCACGATCGCGAACTCGGTGCGCAGTGCAGTGAAGCGCGCCACGGGTGAGCTCGTCCATCGGGCCTGGGCCACCGCTGTCGAGTGCGCGTCGATCGGTCCGCGCAGCCGGCGTGGCCGCACGTTCGGCAAGTTCGGCAAGAACAGCGTGATCTGCTTCCCCGCGAACACGATCTTCAACGAGCGGTACATCCACATCGGCACGGGCACGATGATCGGACCGGACATCACCCTCTCGGCCGGGATGGTGCCCGGCCAGGAATGCATCAGCGATCCCGTCGTGTCGATCGGCGATCGGTGCCTGATCGGCAAGGGCAGCGGGATCGTCGGCCACTTCGAGATCTCGATCGGCAACGACGTGTGGACCGGTCACAACGTCTACATCACCGACCAGAACCACGACTACCGCGATGTCGAGCGACCGATCTCGCAGCAGTCGATGCCGGAGCGGTCGGTGGTCATCGGCGATGGATCGTGGCTCGGCTACGGCAGTGTCGTGCTGCCGGGAGCCAGGATCGGCAAGCACGTGGTCGTCGGCGCCAACTCGGTGGTGTCCGGCGAGATCCCCGACTACTCGGTGGCGGTCGGCAGCCCTGCTCGGGTGATCAAGCGGTGGACGCCAGAGCTGGGCTGGCACCGGGTGTGAGGCCGGCGCTCGACGACCCGTTCAGCTGCCGGTCGGGACCGAGCACGCATCCATGTAGTTCGGCTTGGTGAAGTCGCCGATCGCCGCCGAGATCGGTGAGCCGTCGAGCGTGGTCTCGTTGAGCTCGGCCTTCTCACCCTTGGCCAGCTTGACCTCCGTGGCCCGGCGATCCTGGATGTAGATCCGGTACAGCCGCTCCCACTCGCCGACCAGCTTCTGGTCCTCGAGCGATGGCGGCTGCACGGACAGCACGTCGTCGAGGGCGGTCTCGATGATGTCCGTGGCCTGCTTGACGCCGACGCCGACGGACTGCGGGCTGCCGTCGCCGGTCTCGCGGATGTGCGCGGAGTTGGCATCGAGGAGATCGTTGCGGCGCAGGCAGATCTCCTCGGCACGCTTCGTCCAGGCGACGTCGTCGATCCGTGCGACCGCCGCATCGCTGGCGAAGACGAAGGCGTAGATCCACATGAAGACGATGAAGAGGATCGCGATGGCGAGGGCGATCCGGACCAACAGCTGACGGCGGGTGTACGGACCGCGTCCCCACCGCCGTGCTGGGATGTCCGGTGTGGGGGTCGGAGCTGTGGCGGTCGCGGTCACGAGGACATTCTCACCCAGCGGCCGCCGGTGCGGGCTTCGGGGGCCGGTAGCAGATCGCCAACTGGGCTGCTGCCCCGACGATGCCGATGAGCGTGATCAGGGCGCCGGTCCAGCCGGAGACGTCCTTGTGGATCGCGTGGTCGATCGAGTACTTGCCGGCGCCGATGGTGCCAACGCCGAAGGCCATGATCGCGATCGATGCGCAGTACTCCCAACCCTGACCCGGCCGGAACACGAAGAACCCGTTCTTGCGGTGGGCGGTGACGATGGCGACGATCATCAGGCCGATCATCCCGGCGGCGGCGAACGGTGTGGCCAGACCGAGCGCGAACAGCAGGCCTGATCCGATCTCGGTGGTGGCCGCCATCCGGGCCTGCCACTTCGGCCATTTCATGCCCATGCTCCCGAACCAGCCGGCCGTGCCCTTGAGCTTGCCGCCTCCGAAGATCTTGTTGTAGCCGTGGGCGGCGATGAAGAGGCCGAAGCCGACTCGAACGACCAGGAGCGCGAAGGATGGAGCAGCGTTCACGGTGGATGAGGCTACGTCCTGGATCGCCTGGCCAGCGAAAGGGCGACGTGCCTCGACAGCCGATCAGGTAGAACAGATGCATGGCCGGGGGACCTCCACCTTCCACGCGTGCGCGCCGAGACCGCTGGCGATCCGCCGCGCGACTGATCCGCGACCTCGTCAGGATCCACCCGAGGCCGTTCGTCATCGCGGTCACCGGGTCATCGGTGTTCGCTCTGTGCACGGTGGCATCAGCGATCGTCCTGCGTTGGGTGATCGATCATGTCATCGACCCGAGCCTGCGCCAGGGCCACGTCGGCGCCGGTGCGGTGTTCGCCGGGATGGGTCTGGTGATCGGTGTCGGCATCATCCGCGCCGCCGGTGTCGTCGTGCGCCGGACCTGGGCCGGGATCGCGCACTGGCGGATCGCCGAGACCCTGAACGGCGAGGTCGTCGACCGCCTCGTCGACCAACCCGTCTCCTGGCACCAGCGTCGCCCCAGCGGCGACCTCGCGGCCCGCGGAGGAGTCGACGTCGACGCATCGGTGGACGTGCTCTCGCCGCTGCCGTTCGCGACGGGCGTCGTGCTGCTCGTGTTCGTCTCGTCGATCTGGCTGCTCGTCATCGATGTGCCGCTCGGGTTGTTCGCCGTCGCCGTCTTCCCCGTCCTGATCGTGATCAACATCACCTACCAGCACCGAGTCGATCGGTTCTACACCCAGGCCCAGTCGCACCTCGGCGACCTGTCGGCGGCCGTGCACGAGAGCTTCGAGGGAGTGCAGGTCGTCAAGGCGTTCGGCGCCGAGGAGCGCGAGACCGAGCGCCTGTCGGTGATCGCCGCACGACTGCGTGAGGCGCGCACGTCTGCGGTGCTCCTCAAGGGCAGCTTCGACGCGCTGCTGGACGCCATCCCGGCGCTGGCCAACGTCGCGCTGGTGTTGCTCGGCGCGTTCCGCATCCGCTCGGGCTCGATCACGATCGGCGACCTGGCGAGCATGATCTATATGTTCACGCTGCTCGTGTTCCCCCTCCGCCTGATCGGGTTCGCGCTGTCGGCGCTGCCGCACTCGCTGGCCGGCTGGGGTCGGGTGCGCGAGGTGCTCGACGAGCCGATCGAGCCGGATCCGCGGATCTCGATCCGAAGTGCAGCGAGCCACGTCGGCGTCTCGTTCGCCGGGGTGAGCTACCAGTTCGAGGCCGATCGCCCGGTCCTGAGCGACATCGACCTCGTCGTCGACCGTGGCGCGACGGTTGCGCTGGTCGGCACGACGGGCAGCGGCAAGACCACACTGCTTCGCCTGGCCGCCGGCCTGATCGGCCCGGACGCGGGTGAGGTCTCGGCGGCCGACGGTGCGCGCGCGATCGTGCTGCAGGAGGCCTTCCTGCTCGGCGCGTCTCTGCGCGAGAACATCGCGTTCGGCGGCGAGTTCGGCGACGACGAGATCTGGGCCGCGCTCGACGCCGCCGAGGGACGCGACTTCGTCGAGGACCTGCCGCGACAGCTGGACACCGAGGTCGGCGAGCGCGGCGTGAGCCTGAGCGGCGGCCAACGCCAACGGGTCGCGCTGGCCCGCGCGCTCGTGCGACGTCCGACGGTGCTGCTGATGGACGACACCACGTCGGCGCTGGACCCCGCCACGGAGGCCCGGGTCGTGGCCCGGTTGCGTACCGCACTCAGCGACGCGACCGTGTTGATGGTCGCGTCTCGACCGAGCACCATCGCGCTCGCCGACCGGGTCGTGTTCTTGAACGACGCCCGGATCGAGGCGACCGGCACCCACGTCGAACTGCTGGTGGCGAACGAGACGTACCGGTCGATCATGGAGGCCTTCGAGCTGGACCGTACGACGCCGGGGGCCGTCTGATGCCGGGCGTGCTCGAGGACGAAGAGCTCGGCGGCCGGCTCGGCACCACGCACATCCTCAGCCGGGGCGTGCAGGAGGCACCTCGTCTGCGCCAGGGGTTCGCGCTCACGTTGTCCTACGCGCTGATCGGCGCTGCGGGTCGGGTCGTGATCCCGGTCACCGTGCAGCAGGCGATCGACCACGGATTCACGGCCGGCGGGGTGCGGATGGGCTTCGTCGCGGTTCTGTGTGCGATCGCCGGGGCCGCCGTGGTGATCGGCACGCTGGGCCAGCGCGCTGCGGTTCTGCGCCTCGGTCGGCGCAGCGAAGGCGCGCTGTACGACCTTCGCGTCCGCGTCATCGCGCACATCCACCGGCTCAGCCTCGCCGACCACAGCGACGAGCGCCGCGGTGCGCTGGTGGCCCGCGTGACGTCCGACGTCGAGACCCTCGCCGAGTTCTTCCAGTGGGGCGGGCTGGCCTGGTTGCTGGACGGCGCGCTGATGCTGATCGTGGCCGGGGTGATGCTGTCCTACGACTGGCTGCTGGCGCTGATCGCCTTCGCCGTCGCGCTGCCCCTCGTGTGGGTGCTGCGCGTCGTGCAGTCGCACTTGGGCGCGGCGTACGACCGAGCCCGGTCGCGCAACGCTGATCTCCTCGGTGCGGTCACCGAGGTCGTCACCGGCGCGGAGACGTTGCGCGCCTACGGGGCCGGACCGGTGATGGCCGCGCGTACCCGGGTCGTGGCCAAGCAGCGCGCCGATGCCTTCGTGCGCGCCGGGACCATCGGTGCGTTCCTGTTCCCGTCCGGCGAGGTGTTCAGCGCGTTGACCGTCGCGGCGGTCGTGGGCGTCGGCGTCGCCCGTGGCGCG
>JAOBWQ010000081.1 GCA_025463425.1 Ilumatobacteraceae bacterium
AAGTACGGCAACGCCACCACGACGGCGTCGGTGGCCCAGATGGACCCGATGACACGGTCGATCACGATCGGCCACGTCCGGTTCCTCGAGCAGCAATCCGGGGCGCAGACCTGCGAGCTCACGACGGGCGCATGCGAAACCGGGGTGCTCGACGAGCGGGTCAGCGACACCCAGATCACCCACGACTTCTACTCGTCGTCGGCGGCGTTGCGGCTGCGACAGGACGTGAACACGATGGTCAGCGCGGCGGTCGGTTCGACCAAGGAGATCGCCGGCCAGACCGCGACGTGCGCGCTCGTCCACTTCACCGACGGCGACAAGACCTACTGCTCGTTGGCCAACGGTCTCCTGGCCGAGCAGGACACGCCGGACGTGCGCATCGACCTGACAGCGTTGACCACCGGGGCCGACGCGTCGCTGTTCACACCGTCTGGGCCGTGACCGTGTTCGTGTCCCGGCCGCTGCGCAGCAACGTGCCGGGGCGTGCGTCGAGCAGCTCACCGCCGGCCACGCACTCGATCCCGTTGACGAACACGTTGGCGATGCCGACGCCCTCGCCGTAGACACGGCCCGCGCCACCGGGGAGGTCGAACTTGGTGAACACCTCGCCCGGTCCGATGCCCTTCGGGTCGAACACGATCACGTCGGCGGCGTTGCCCTGGGCGAGCACGCCTCGACCCTTGAGCCCGTAGAGCGCAGCGGGTGCGCCGGTGAGGTAGTGCACGGCCTCCTCCAGCGGCAGCAGGGAGCGTTCGACGGTGGTGCGTGCGATGAGCGTCGTCGCGTAGCTGAAGCTGTCGATCATGTCGAGGTGAGCCCCTGCGTCGGACGCGCCGACGATCGCCCGCGGATCACGCCAGACCTCCACGCGCTTCTCCCAGCTGGCGTCGGTCTGGCCGGTGTCGGAGCTGGCGATCACGGTGTTGAGGTCGTCGTCGATGGCGATGTCGCACAGCACGTCCCACGGCTCCTTGCCGAGCGCGGTGGCGATCGCGCCGAGGGTCTGGCCCTCGTACGGCTTCCACTGCGAGCTGAAGGTCTCGAGCAAGGTGTAGGTGCCCCAGTTGGCCAGCGACTTGAGGTTGCTCGTCGGGCTCTGGGCGAGGTCGTTCATGTGCTTGCGACCGGCAGGATCGCGCAGCATGGCCAGCTTCTCCGCCGGCGGCAGCGCCATCAACTTGTCCCACCCGGGGAGGATGTCGAGCACGAACCCGCTGCGCAGGTTGAGCCGCAGCCGGAACGTGTCCGGCAGCGTGAGGGCCAGGACGCGACCGCCCTTGGCCTCGGCGATGTCGCCACCGCTCAGCTGGTGCTGCACGTGCTCCCAGTTCTGGGCCTGGACGGCGAGCAGGTTCCAGTTCAGCGGACGGTTGGCCGCAACGCTCATGTCGGCCATCAGCTCGAACGTGGCATCGCTGAACGGGCCGACCTGAGGGATGAACTCCAGCGTCGTGCCGGGGAACTCGCGCACCACGCTGCACAGGGCCAGCACCTCGGCGCGGCTCGCGTGGCGCGATGGCACCGGCACACCGGTGTGATCGTTGTGCGAGGTCGACCACGTCGACGAGAAGCCCATCCCACCGGCGGCCAAGCCGTCGCGGAGGAGCTGCACCATCTGACGCAGCTCGTCCGGCGTGGCCTCGCGCTCGGTTGCCGCTTCCTTCATCACGACCCGACGGATCGCGGAGTGACCGACCAGGAACCCGGCGTTCGGCATCAGCGTGCCGTCGAGGCGGTCGAGGTACTCGGCGGTGGTGGTCCAGTCCCACGGGACGCCCTGCTGGAGCGATTCGAGCGGCATGCCCTCGACCCGAGCCAACATCCGCATCAGGTAGTCGCCGTCCTCACCGGTGAGCGGGGCGATGGTGAACCCGCAGTTGCCGCCCATGACGGTGGTGACGCCGTGCAGCGGCGACGGGCTCAACGTCGTGTCCCAGAACGCCTGCGCGTCGTAGTGGGTGTGGATGTCGATGAAGCCGGGCGCGACGACCTGATCCGTGGCGTCGATCGTGCGGTTGGCAGACTCGGTGACCGCGCCGATCTCGACGATCACGCCGTCGCGGATGCCGACGTCGGCCCGAACTCCGGCAGCGCCCGTGCCGTCGATGACCGTGCCTCCGGTGATGACCACATCCAACATCTCGGACCCCCTGGTTCGATCGCTTGACTCCGACGCTATGCCCACCGCCCGGTCCGTGTTGCACCGAGGGCCCGTGATCTTGAAGACTGCAGCCGTGCCAGAACAGATCCCCTTCGTCGACTACCTCCAGCTGGGTGACCGTCCTCACCTCGTCGCCAACGAGTGCACGTCCTGCGGCGCCCGGTTCTTCGATCGTCGCAACGCATGCGCGTCGTGCTTCGCGACCGAGTTCCGCAAGGTCGACATCGCCACCGAGGGAACGGTGAAGGCGTTCACGATCGTCGCGTTCGCGGCTCCGGGTGTACCCGTGCCATTCGTCGCGGCCCTGATCGATTGCGATGGCACCAGTGTTCGCGGCAACCTCGCCAACGTGCAGGCCGACCCCGAGCACGTCACCCTCGGCATGAAGGTGCGGCTCACCACCGTGCCTGTCGGCACCGATGAAGCCGGCACCGAGGCGATCAACTTCGCCTTCGAACCGGCTGCCTGAGTTCTTCCGTAGCGTTTCTTCCGACAACTCGTATCAAAGGAGCAGGCGATGGCCAGCGACGACATCTGGATCCTCGGGATCAACATGACCAAGTTCGGCAAGCACCCGGACAAGGACGTCGTCGACCTCGCGTCGCAGGCCGCAATGGCTGCGCTCGCGGATGGCGGCGTGACGATGGCTGACATGGGCGTGCTCGCCGCGGGCTGCTTGATGCAGGCCAGTGGCGGCATCGGCCAGCATATCCAGAAGCAGATCGGCCAGACCGGCATCCCCGTGTTCAACGTCTCCAACGCGTGCGCCACCGGCGCCACCGCATTGCGGGTCGCGATCATGTCGATCAAGTCCGGCGAGTGCGACATGGGCTTGG